>JAAYXU010000244.1 GCA_012515725.1 Clostridiales bacterium
CATTTGCTCGCCGCGCCCAGCCCGAAAAATATCCCTGAAAGACCCAGCGGGACGAGCGTACGTATGAGCGGCGTATTATTAAAGCTCATCCTGTAGTAGATATACATGCAGGCATACATGCACAGTATGAAGAACACGCCATACGTGTCGATGGTGGCGATGCGCGTCTGCGTGAAATGCATAAAGTCGAATGTCATGAGGAACGCAGCGATGAACGCAAGCCGCGAGTCGCGGAACAGAGCTTTTCCAAACAGGTACATGACCGGTATCATGAGCACTCCAAAAAGAGCCCCCATGAAGCGCCAGCCGAACGGCGTCATGCCGAAAAGCATCACGCCTAGGCTGATGATATCCTTGCCAAGAGGCGGGTGCGTGTTCTCGTAGGGTTCGATGCCGTTAAGATGCTCCCAGGCTGTCCGCGCGTGGTAGATTTCGTCGAAATAGGTCCCATTCATCTGGCTGGGGTATTCGGGCGTGAGCCCCTGCTCGTCAAAGAGTAAGAGCGGCCCGCCTTCTTCCCTGGCGTTCATGTCGGTCACCGCTTTTACGGGTATATTCCTGCCCTCTACGTCCTTAAAGACCATTTCGATAAGCCGCAGCGTGGGCTTTTCGATCGTGACGCGCACCGCGTTTCCGGTCATAGCTTCGGGCGCAATGAACCATTTATGCAGCTCGTTGCTCCAGTCCGAGTATGGCTCCTGCGTAAAGTCGATCACTGCGGCCTGCGTCCACGCGCCCGACGCGTCGCGCGTCTCAAAGCGCATTTTCGCGGCGGACGACGACAGCCCCCGGTAATACCAGACCTCCGCGATCTCTCTTTCACCGTCGAACTCGGCTACGAAGGATTCCCCGGTCCGGCTGGCCTTCCACATCGTCTGCGGTACGCGAATATCGCCCAGATAGGTAAAGGCAAGTATCGCGTACACCGCCGTCAGCGCACTCATCGCCAGCCAGTCCCTGCGTGTCATGCGCATATCACGCATGTATTTCCAGTCCGCGATGCGAGCGGCCGCGCTCTCATCAGGAGAAAGTGGCGCCCCGGTCCGGGCATCAGACGCGGACTCATCATGCTCCCGGATAAAGAGTCCGCCCAGGCGCTCCCTCACGCGGTCGGCTAGCCGGGGAGCGAGCCTTCCGGCCGCCATCACCAGCATGGCTGCGTAACCACCCATCATGAGAGCCGACAGCGTGAATATCACGCCGTCACCGTTTACGAGATGCTCGTTGGCCAGCGTCAGCGCTATGTTCACGAACTGGGTCAGGCTGAAGAGTATATAGAGGCGCAGATGATGTCTGCTGCGTATGAGTATCGACGACAGGAGCAGCAGCACGAGCGCGGGGTACATGTACCGCTCATGCATCCGTCCTCCCAGAGCGAATATGCCTGTTACGAGCATCGCGGCATAGAAGAATATGTGCTCGCGGCTCCTGTCGCGGAGCGCTGCGATCAGAAATACAAGGCAGGCGGCCACGATACCCGCAGTCCCCCAGATGCTTGCCGGGATTCCAAGGAGCTTGATAGTATCAGGCTTCCAGAGCAGTCCCATGAGTCCGTACACATTACAGGCGCTCAGCGAGGTAAACCGGTAAAAGCCCATGGTCCCCGTATATTTGTCTATGATCCACCAGAAGTCCTGTCCCTGCCGGAAGGGAAGCACCACCGCCGCCGCCAGCGCCAGCCCCGATACTACGCTGATCGCGAATGCGCGCAGCGCCTTCTTCCAGCCCTGCTCCATCCAGAAGTGTATGAACACGACAAGCAGGACCGGCCCGAACAGCAGCATCTGAGGTTTGATGAGAGCGCCAAGTATGAATAACACCGAAGCCCATACTATCTTCCGTTCGTACAGGAACCACAGGTACGCAACCACGACGAGCGCCAGCAGCGAATCGATCTGCCCCCATGCGGCGGTATTGACAAGCGTAGCGGGATTCAAAAGATAAAGCCCTGCGAGCGCTACGGCCGGAACGCTGCCAAGGCGCTTGCGGGCTACTTTATATATGATGTACCCGAGCGCCAGGTCAGCCGCGATAGCGGGCATTTTAACCATGACGAGGAATAATGGCGAACCGGACGAGATGCCCAGGAGCAGCCGGATCTCGCCAATGACCCACAGCACGATCATATACCCGGGCGGATAGTCACAGAAATTGCCCCGGGCATACAGTCCCCACAGGCCGTTTTCGGCGGTGTCGTTGGCCCAGCCCATCCAGCATGCGATGTCGTTTGGGTATCCGGAAATGACAGCGCCGATCCCCGCGCGCAGCGCCAGAGCCAGAGCCATGAGGACCCACAGCGTGGCCGGAGCCGTCTCTTGACTGCGAGGCTCTCCCGACAGGCGCACGAAGCGGCGCGTGACCCAAACGGCGGCCGCCAGGAACAGCATGGCTATAAGCAGTATTGGCCGGATATACTTATACTTGCTCATGAGTCCCGCGGGATCGTTTTCCGGTTCAGGCATCGACTCGAACGAATGCTCCTCGTAGCCCGCTGGTACGGCGTCCACTTTCCTGAGCGATAGGCCGTCGAAAGCAGCGCGTCCCATGGCCTCTCCGGCGTAACCGCCCAGCCGGACGCATACGATGAGCTCGCTCTGGCGCGGGCCGGTGCGTCCGTAGAGCGCGACCTGCTCCCACTGCCCTGCAGTATCGAGAACCGGGTCGGTATAAATAAACGTGTTCTCAAGCGACAGATTAGCGCCCCATCCGTCCTGTACGCCCTCGGCAAGTATGTACCCCGAAAGGCAGTAAAGCGTATCTGGCTCGACTGCGACCGTCTGCTGGTATCGTGCGTCGTTGCTCTCCGCGTTTACAAGCGCCACGGCCTGCCCCGACCGCCCGGTCGTAAAGGAGGTCTCCGTGTAGCCTTCCTCGTAATTATAGAGCTTCAGCTTCCAGCCCTCGGGCGATCCGTCGTTTACCGATTCGAACTCCGGATTGATGAGAAGGTTTTCGCCGTCGGCTACGGCCGCACCGGGCGCTGTTAGTATGAGTATGAGCGCCGCTGCCAGCGCGAATACGATCCGTTTGATGTCCATAACGATCTCCCGTATTTTTAGAATCCCGTGCTCCCGAAGGCGTCCCGGATATGCCGGATCCGGAAACCCTCGCGGGCGTAGAGCAACTCGATCACGTCGAACCGGGCAGGCGCTTCCTCCAGCCCGCGCTCTTGTAGAAACGCAAGAGCCGCCCGGATGATATGCTCCTGCTTGCGGGCAGTTACAGACTCGGCTCCGGTCCCGGCCCTCTGACTACGGCGGGTTTTGACCTCCGCAAACACCACGGTTTCGCCATCCAGCGCGATGAGGTCCACCTCTCCCTGACGGGTGCGATAGTTCCGGGCGACAATACGGCAGCCCAAGCTCTCGAGATACCGTCCGGCGGCCTGCTCACCGCTCTTTCCCAGCTCGCGGGTTCTCACAGTATTCCCCGGATGAAGCTTCTGCGGTGTATCGCGCATGGCCCCAGCCTTCGCAGCGCATCGATATGCTCGGGCGTACCGTAGCCCATGTTCCGCTCAAAGCCATATCCGGGAAAGCGGTGCGCGTACTCGATCATCATCGCGTCCCGGGCCTGCTTGGCGACGATCGAGGCTGCGCCCACCAGATAGCAAAGGCCGTCCCCATGCACGACGCCCCGGTGGCGCATCGGTATGTTTAGGTTTTCCAGCGCATCGACCAGTATGTAATCGGGCTGCTTCCTCATCGCTCCGACCGCGCGCTCCATCGCCAGCCGCGTGGCTTTTAGTATATTGATCCGATCTATGACGTCGTGCTCCACCACGCCGATGCCGATCGCTGTCGCGCTGCGCTCGATTTGGCGCAGCAGCTCCGCACGCTTTTTCGCGGAAATGCGCTTCGAGTCGTCCACGCCGCCTATGGGGTCGGTGATGGGCAGTATCACGCAGGCAGCCACCACGGGACCTGCCAGTGGGCCGCGACCGACCTCATCCATACCGGCCGGCAGCCGGTATCCATGCGCGAGCAGCGACCGCTCATGAGCGAGCCGATCGTCAAGCGTCAGCGTCTGCGCCATGTGCTTCCTCTTCCCGGGGCCGCTCCAGCGATGCGGCTCCCAACTTTCCCATCCGGAACTCATGCAGAATCGTTGCGGCGCCCCGCTCCTCGTCGGGCTCGCCGCCTCCCGCAAGAAATCCCCTCTTGCGGCATATGGCGGACAGTAGCTCGCGCGCAGGAACTTCCCGCACTACATCCGTCTCGATTCGGTACCGCCCGGCCAGGAGATCCGGGTACGTCCGGGCCAGCTCCTCGAGAAGCAGCAGGCTCAGTCCCGGTATATCGGTGGTCTCGTCGCGCACCGCGCCGGTGAAGGCCAGATGGCGCGCGTTCAGCGGATCCTCAAGCTTGGGCCACAGCAGCCCCGGTGTGTCGAGAAGCTCCAGGTATGGAGTGATGCGGACGCGTTGGCGGCCTCGGGTCACGCCTGGTTTTCCTCCGGTACGGGCCGCTGTGCTCCCCGCAAGGCAGTTGATGAGCGTCGATTTGCCTACGTTTGGGATCCCCGCCACCATCACGGTGAACGTTTTGCGGACGCCCCGGGTTTCTCGTACTCGCCGCGCCTCAGGCGCGATAGCGCGGTCGATACACGCGAGTATCTTCTTTTTCGCGCCTGCAGATACCGCAGCGACAGCCACAGCGGGCATGCCCCCGGACTCGAATCGCTCGATCCACTGCTTCGTGACAGCCCTATCGGCAAGATCGGACTTGTTAAGCACCACGACGCGCTTTTTTCCGGCAAACAGTGCGTTGAAGTCCGGGTTCCGGGATGCGCGGGGAATGCGGGCATCCAGCACCTCGACCACTAGATCGATACGCGCCAGACTCTCCTCGATCATGCGCCGTGCGCGGGTCATATGCCCCGGATACCAATGAATGTCCAACAGCCGCCTCCTTCAAAAAACGGGACGCTAAGGCCCCGGGCGCTTACTCGCCTTTTATTATAAAACATATTGGCGTAAAAATCCAATTAAATGAGATCAGCGGACCAAACAGTAACGGTCACGGGAATACCGGTTCGTGTATACGGATGTATGAAATGTAAAACAGGCGGGACATCGTCCCGCCCTGCGGCTAATACGCGGTAGGTTTAAGCTTATCGGCAGGCTCGCCGTGACGGCTCGCCATCGGTGTGTATTTCCGTTTGGCCGATACGCTCTTGTATGCGGGCCGAATAATCTTGCCCGCGTTCATGAGTTCCTCCATCCGGTGGGCGCTCCATCCCGCGATCCGAGAGATCGCAAAAAGCGGCGTGAAGAGCTCGGGCGGTATACCCATCATCCGGTATACGAACCCCGAATAGAAGTCGACATTCGCGCTCACGCCCTTGTACATACGGCGCTTTCGGGCGATCGTTTCGGGCGCGAGCCGCTCCACCAGCTCATACAGGCGGTACTCCTCCTCCAGGCCCTTTTCTCGGGCGAGCGCCTCGACGTACTTTTTAAAAAGCAGAGCCCTGGGGTCCGACAGCGAATAGACGGCGTGACCTATACCGTATATGAGACCCGACCGATCGAACGCCTGCCCGTCCAGAAGCCTAAAAAGATAATCGCGCACCTCATCCTCGCTGGTCCAGTTGGAAACCTCGCGCTTCATATCCTCCATCATCTGCAGCACTTTGAGATTCGCGCCGCCGTGCCGCGGTCCCTTGAGCGAGCCGATCGCGGCCACGATGGCAGAATACGTATCTGTACCCGTCGAGGTCGCCACATGGGTTATGAACGAGGAATTGTTGCCTCCACCGTGCTCGGCGTGAAGCACGAGCGACAGATCCAGCAGCCGGGCTTCCAGCTTCGTGTACTTTGAATCGTGCCGAAGCATGTGGAGGAAATTCTCGGCGGTCCCAAGCTCCGGAGACGGGCTGTGTATGATAAGGCTCTGGTTATGGTGGCGATGGACGCATGCCTGATACGCGTACACCGCCAGCTGCGGAAAGCAGGCGATGAGCTTGAGGCACTGGCACAGCACATTGGGTATGCTGATATCGTCGGCCCGCTCGTCGTAGCTGTACAGGGCAAGTACCGAACGGGCCAGCGCGTTCATCACATCGGGGCTCGATGATTTGAGTATGATTCCGCTCACAAACTCCTCGGGCAGGGCGCGGTGATCAGCGAGCAGCCGCGTAAAGCACTCAAGCTCATGGCGCGCGGGCAGCTCGCCCATCAGCAGCAGATAGCATGTTTCCTCATACCCGGGCCGCTCCTCGGAAAGAAAGCCTCTGACCAGATCCTCGATGTCGATGCCCCTGTAATAGAGCTTGCCATGCGTGGGTATGAGCTTGTTTTCTTCGAGGATGTGCCCGTGCACCTCTCCGATACGGGTAAGTCCCGCCAATACGCCCTTTCCGCTCACGTCGCGCAGCCCCCGCTTGACATCATACCGTGCGTACTGCTCAGGATCGATTCTGCCGCATGATTCAGCTTTGCACGCCAACCGGGCGATTTCGTGTTCGTCAAATTGGGGATATATGTTTTGCATTGCGCACCTTCCTTCACATTTATTCTGGAACAGCATTGTAGATTTCAAACCGTTTTCCTTCCCAGTTTCGAAATACCGCTTTTTCAGAGCCGATATAGCTGAGATAGTTTGGTAGTATAGGCGTCTTTCCAAGACCGCATGGTCCGTTGACGATGTATGTCGGGACAGCCATGCCCGATGTGCGGCCGCGCAGGGATTCCATGATATCCAGTCCCTCCTCGATGCGCACCCAAAAATGAGAAGTTCCCCGAACGGTTTTGGGATGGAATATATAATATGGCTTCACCCGCAAGGTCAGGAGCGCCTGGTTGAGTCTGCGTACCGTATACGCGTCATTGTTGACGCCCTGCAAGAGCACCATCTGATTACCCAGCGGAATCCCGGCGTCGGCCAGCCTGGCGCAGGCCTCCTTCGATTCCCGTGTGATCTCACTGGGGCTGTTGAAATGGGTATTTACGTACACGGGATGGTGTTTGCGAAGGATCCGCGTCAGGTTGTCTGTAATACG
>JAAYXU010000245.1 GCA_012515725.1 Clostridiales bacterium
CATCACCGGATCGGTGAGATCATGTCACGCATGACCGGAGATATCGAGAGCATACGCAACCTCATCGCCTCGGGCATCATCACGATTATCGAGCAGTCCATCAATTTCATAGGCGCGATCATAATCGTATTTACGATATCGCCGCTCCTTGGCGGCATGCTGCTGCTCATCGCGCCCATACTGGCCTTTGTGGGATTCCGTTTCGACAGAAGTATCCGCCCCGCGTTCCACCGCATCCGGGAGCAGAACGCAGTTCTAAATGCCCGCACGCAGGAGTCCATCGCGGGCGTACGGGTCGTTAAGGCGTTCGCGCGGGAAGACTACGAGAACGAGCGGTTCCAGGCGGAGAACCATCACCAGAGAGATCTGGGCATCAACATATCGCGCATATTCTCGAGGTTTTACCCGATCGTCGAGTTCATCGCGGCGCTCACACCGGCGCTCCTGCTGCTGGTGGGCGGTTCGCTGGCCGTACAGGGACATATTACAGCCGGTTCGGTGGTCGCGGTATTCGGCTACATTTCCTCGGTGACCGTACCCATGCGCCACCTCAGCCATATACTCAATATGGTGGCCCAAAGCATTGCGTCAGCCGACCGCATCTTCTACTATATGGATTTTGGCTCCGAGATACGGGAGAAACCGCATGCCCGCTTCCCCGAAACCTTCAGGGGCCACGTCGTTTTCGATCACGTGGACTTTTCCTACGGCGACGAAACGGTGCTCCACGACATCAGTTTCGATGTACCGCCCGGCGGTACGCTTGCCATCATGGGCGCGACCGGCAGCGGTAAGACTTCGATCGTCAATCTGCTGGGACGCTTCTACGAATGCCAGCAGGGAGCGGTCAGCATCGACGGTATCGACGTAAAGGACATGAAACTGAAACCGCTGCGCAGTCGGATCGGGTATATTATGCAGGAAACATTTCTCTTCTCCGACAGTCTTGAGGGGAACATTGCGTTCGGGAACCCGGACGCGACGCCCGAGCAGATAAGGAAAGCCGCCGAAATCGCGCAGGCTTTCGAGTTCATAGACGGGCTGGACGAGGGTATGGACATGATCGTGGGCGAGCGGGGCATGGGCCTGTCGGGCGGCCAGAAGCAGCGGGTGGCGATCGCGCGAGCGCTGCTCATCGACCCGGGGATACTGGTACTCGACGACGCGACGGCCTCTGTAGACATGGAGACCGAGCACGCCATACAGCGGGGACTTAAAGAAGTAATGGCCGGGCGCACGACGATCATCATCTCCCACCGGATATCGGCCGTGCGTAAGGCCGATGAAATCATCGTACTGGAGGAAGGGCGTATCGCCGAGCGCGGAACGCACGAAACCCTGATGGAGAAAAAAGGGCTGTATTACGGTATATTTATGGATCAGTACAGGGACTATGAGAGCATGGTCCGCGGGCAGGTGATCTAGCATGCCCAGAGTGCAGCGCGCCCGTATAACCGACGATGAAGTAATAGAGCTGCCCATCAATACGCAGTATCTGCGCAGGCTCCTTAGCTACCTCAGGCCCTACCGCAGGCAGGTCGTGCTGTCGGTGCTTGTCATGCTGGCCGCGGCCGCTGCGGGACTTGTGTCCCCGATGGTGCTGAAAATAGCGCTGGACGAATATATCGAGCCCAACCGCTTCCAAGGGCTGCCGCTGCTGGCGCTGACGCTGCTTGCCGCCTCGGTCGCCAGCATGCTGTGCGTACGCTGGAAGGTGCTGCTCATGGACATATCGGGCCGCCGCGCGCTTGCGACGCTGCGCGACGATCTATTTGGCCACATCCATACGCTCGCGTTCGACTTCTTCGACACGCGGTCGGCCGGAAAGATCATGGTGCGCGTCATCAATGACGTAAACTCCCTGCTCGATCTCTTTTCAAACGGAGTGGTCACGGCCCTTACCAATATGGTGACGCTCTTTCTCGTGGCGGGCGTCATGCTCTACCTCGACGTGAAGCTGGCTCTCGTCGCCTTCATCACGATTCCGCTGCTGCTCGTATTCCTGCTGCTGCTCCGCCCGGCGATCAAGCACGCCTGGCGCGTAGTACGCCACAAGATATCTAATATGAACGGATACCTGCACGAAAGCCTCTCTGGCATGCGCGTGACCCAGGCCTACGTCCGGGAGGATGAGAATTCCCGGATATTTCGGGAAACAAACGATGACATATACCGCTCCTGGATGCACGCTTCCCGCATAAATAATCTGTTCGGGCCCTCGATCGAAATCGTATCAGTGCTGGGAACGTGCCTTATCTACTATTTCGGCGTGCGCTGGATGTACGGCGGAGACGCGTCGCTTACGATGGGCACGCTGCTATCGATGACGTGGTATGCGGGACATTTCTGGGAGCCGCTCAATAGCCTTTCGAACCTCTATTCCCAGCTTCAGGTCGCGATGGCGTCGCTGGAGCGCATTTACAGCATCATGGACACGCCGGCCATCATCAAGGACAAACCCGATGCCTACGAGATGCCCGACATCGAGGGGCGCGTGGAATTCGATCATGTGACGTTCGGATACGACCCCGAGCAGGTGGTGCTGGGCGACGTGAGCTTCTCAGTCGAGCCCGGGCAGACGATCGCGCTGGTGGGCCCGACCGGGGCCGGTAAAAGCACCGTCGTCAATCTCATCTCCCGCTTCTACGACGTGCGTAAGGGCGCGGTGCGTATAGACGGGCACGACGTGCGCGACGTTACGCTGCGCTCGTTGCGCAGCCACATGGGAATCATGCTGCAGGAGCCGTTCATATTCTCCGGAACTATCATGGATAATCTGCGCTACGGACGTCTGGACGCGACCGACGAGGAGGTCATCGCGGCAGCTTCCGCCGTGGGCGCGCATGAATTCATCGAGCGCATGGAGGACGGTTACGAGACCGAGGTCAACGAGCGGGGCAGCCGCTTGTCCCAGGGACAAAAGCAGCTCATCGCCTTCGCGCGGGCGCTGCTGGCCAATCCGCGCATCATGATACTCGACGAGGCGACCTCGTCGATCGACACGCACACCGAGATCCTTATACAGAAAGCTCTGGAAAAGCTGCTCGCAGGCCGCACTTCATTCGTAATCGCCCATCGGCTGTCCACGATCCGGAAAGCCGACCGCATCATGGTCGTATCCGGGGGCACGATACAGGAATCAGGAACGCACGATGAGCTGATGGCGAAGAAGGGAATCTATTACGAGCTTTGCCAGGCGCAGTACCGGTTCCTAGAGGAGCAGGACTGAAGGCTGTCGCATTTAGTGAAATCAAACGGGGACGCCGAAAGGCGTCCTTTTTGGGTGATGTGTATCGTTAACCATTAATCAAAGCGGTAGAAATATATTACTCCGCTTCACCCTTTGCAGTTGGTGTAAAATAGTTCTGGGTAAATAAG
>JAAYXU010000027.1 GCA_012515725.1 Clostridiales bacterium
CGTCGATATGGTCAACGGACTGCATGCGCGCATCGTGGACATCGGGCGCGAAACCGTCACGATCGAAGCGGTGGGCAGCAGCGCCGATGTGGACACCGTGCTGGCGCTTTTTGAACCGTTTGGACTTGCGGAACTGGCTCGCACTGGGCTTGTAGCCCTGGAACGCTGCGACGGTTCCCTGGAAGAATATGTTTCGGAATACGAGGAGGAATAAACCATGGCAACACTGTACTACGCCAATGACTGCGACCGCTCCCATCTCGCAAACAAGAAAATAGCGATCATCGGGTACGGAAGCCAGGGACATGCCCATGCGCTCAACCTCAAGGATTCGGGATTTGACGTGATGGTGGGACTCTACGAGGGAAGCCCATCGTGGCCCAAGGCCGAGGCTGCCGGGCTTGCGGTCAAGACCGCCGCCGAAGCCGCGAAGGCCGCCGACATTATCATGATCCTCATCAATGACGAGAAGCAGAAGGCGCTCTATGACAATTCGATAAAGCCCGCTCTGACCGCCGGAAAGTATCTTGCGTTCGCACACGGATTCAATATCCACTATAACCAGATCGTGCCTCCGGAAGATGTCAACGTATTTATGGTCGCCCCGAAGGCGCCCGGACACACCGTTCGCGGCCAGTACGAGGAGGGCTTTGGCGTACCCTGCCTGGTCGCTGTGCATCAGGATCCATCTGGAGACACGATGGATGTCGCGCTTGCCTACGCGCAGGGGTTGGGCGCGGATCGCGTCGGCATACTGAAAACCACATTCCGCGAGGAGACGGAGACCGATCTCTTTGGCGAGCAGGCTGTGTTGTGCGGCGGCGTGACCGAGCTTATGAAAGCGGGATTCGATACGCTGGTCGAGGCGGGATATGAGCCTGAGAGCGCGTATTTTGAGTGCCTGCATGAGATGAAGCTCATCATCGACCTTGTCAACAAGGGCGGCCTTTCGTTCATGCGCTACTCTATCAGCGATACAGCCGAATACGGCGATTATCAGGTCGGACGCCGCATCATCACCGAGGAAACCCGCAAGGAGATGAAGAGGGTACTCCGTGAGATACAGGAGGGCGAGTTTGCTAGCCGCTGGATCGCCGAGAACCAAGCCGGACGTCCCGCGTTCCTAGCGCGACGCCGCATAGAGAGCGAGAGCCTTATTGAGAAAGTGGGGCGCGAGCTGCGCACGCTCATGAGCTGGAAGAAGGAAAAATAAACCGAAAAGCCGCACCGCTGGGGAGGTAAGAGCGTGAAACCCGAAAAGATCATATTGTTCGAGTCGTCACTGCGCGACGGGGCGCAGGCCCGGGGCATCACGTTTTCCCTGCCCGATAAGCTGAAAATGGTGGCGATGCTGGACGAACTGGGTATGGACTATATCGAGGCCGGAAATCCGGCCTCTAATCCGAAGGAGCGCGCCTTTTTCGAGGCCGCGGCCGGACTGCCGCTTAAAAACAGTCGGCTGACGGCATTCGGCGCCACGTGCCGCAAGCAGACCCGGCCCGACGACGACCCCGGCGTGCTGGCTCTCCTGTCGGCGGGGACGCCGGCGGTCGCGATATTCGGCAAGGCGTGGGATCTGCATGTGACACATGTGCTGGGCGCGACGCTCGATGAAAACCTGCAAATGATACGGGACACCGTGGCCTTTTTTAAGGAGCGTGGCCGGGAGGTCATATTCGACGCCGAGCATTTCTTCGACGGATACCGCTGCAACCGGGAGTACGCGCTGGCGGCTCTCGAGGCCGCCGCGGACGGCGGCGCGGCGTGCCTGACGCTTTGCGACACGAACGGCGGAGCGCTGCCCTGGGACGTGGAGGCGGCGGTGACCGACGTATGTGGACGCACCGCGGTCACGGTGGGCATACACGCACACAACGATGGCGAGCTGGCGGTTGCCAATACACTGACCGCCGTCCGCGCAGGCGCGCGGCATGTGCAGGGGACGTTGCTTGGGTTCGGGGAGCGGTGCGGCAACGCGCGGCTGACATCGGTGATCCCCAATCTTGAGCTCAAAATGGGACTGACCGCTGTGGGCGCAGAGAGGCTCTCTACGCTGAGTGACAGAGCGCTGGAAGCCGCCGACATCGCGAATCTCGCGCCCGACGACAAGCTTCCGTATGTCGGACGTGATGCGTTCGCACACAAGGGAGGCATGCACATAGACGGCGTGAGCAAGGTGCCCCGTTCGTTCGAGCATGTGGAACCGGCGCTTGTAGGAAACCGGCGCGGCTTCATGCTCTCCGAGGTCGCGGGCCGCAGTGCGCTGTCCCTCAAGCTGCAGGCGCAGTTCCCGCAGCTGTCCCGGGATTCCGAGACAACGCGCACGCTCATCGAGAAGCTCAAGGAACTGGAAAACGAGGGCTTCAGCTATGAGGGCGCGGAGAGCAGCTTCGAGCTTGTGGTACGCAGGCATCTGGGGCTGTACCGCCCTTCCTTCGAGCTGACGCACTACAAGGTGATGGACGAACCCAACGGTATGCCCGGAAGCCTGGGCGCCTATGCCGTGGTCAAAGTCGACGTGCGGGGCGAGCAGCGGATGGCCGCCGCCGACGGAAACGGCCCGGTTAACGCGCTGGACAAGGCGCTGCGCGAAGCGCTGTCCAACTATTTCCCCGAACTATCCCGCGTATCGCTGAGCGACTACAAGGTCCGGGTGCTGGACACACGGGACGCGACAGCCGCCCGCGTGCGGGTGGTCATACAGTCCACCGACGGCCGCAGCACCTGGTCGACGCTGGGGGTTTCCCCCGACGTGATTGAGGCCAGTCTGCAGGCTCTGATCGATTCGATCGAGTATAAGCTGCTTTCATCCGGAAGCGAGACAGTATAGAAAGGGAGTTTGGCCGATGGGAATGACGATCACCCAGAAAATTATCGCCCGCCACGCGGGGCTCGCCAGCGTGAAGGCGGGGCAGTTTGTCGAGTGCGCGCTGGATCTCGTGCTGGGCAATGACATCACCGCACCCATCGCGATAGAGGAGTTCGAGAAATGCGGAGCGGGGCGCGTGTTCGATCCCGCGAAGGTCGCTCTCGTTCCCGATCACTTTACGCCCAACAAGGATATCGCGGCCGCGACGCAGTGCGCGAGAATGCGCCGGTTCGCTCGCAGCCATGATATCGTCAACTACTTTGAGGTAGGTCAGATGGGCATCGAGCACGCGCTGCTGCCTGAAATGGGGCTCGTAGTGAGCGGCGACGCTGTGATCGGCGCGGATTCACACACCTGTACGTACGGCGCGCTAGGCGCTTTCTCCACGGGCGTGGGCAGCACCGACATGGCCGCCGGAATGGCCACCGGGCGGTGCTGGTTCAAGGTGCCCGCCGCGTTCAACTTCCGCCTGACTGGCCGGCCCGGACCGTATGTCGGCGGTAAGGACGTCATACTCCATATCATAGGTCTAATCGGCGTGGACGGCGCGCTGTACCGCTCGATGGAGTTCTCCGGCGAGGGCGTGGGCGCGCTGACCATGGACGACCGCTTCACGATCGCTAACATGGCGATTGAGGCTGGCGCGAAGAACGGCATATTCCCGGTGGACGAGCAGACGCTAGCCTATGTGCGGGAGCACTCGGATCGAAGTCCGGTTACCGAGGCGGCGGACAGCGACGCGGAGTATGAGAAGACATTTTCTATAGATCTCACGCAGATTCCGCTGACTGTCGCCTATCCGCACCTGCCCAGCAATACGCGGCCGGTCGCCGAGGCCCGGGATGTACCGATCGACCAGGTGGTCATCGGCTCCTGTACGAACGGCAGGTTTTCGGATCTCCGGGCCGCCGCCGACGTGCTGCGGGGCCGCCGCGTTGCAAAGGGCGTCCGCGCGATAATCATACCCGCCACGCAGCGCATCTATCTCAAGGCGATGAAGGAAGGCTTGCTGGAGACGTTTGTGGAGGCGGGCTGCGCGGTGAGTACGCCCACTTGCGGCCCCTGCCTGGGCGGACATATGGGCATACTGGCCGCTGGCGAGCGCGCGGTGGCCACGACGAATCGGAACTTTGTGGGGCGGATGGGCCACGTGGAGTCGGAGGTCTATCTGGCGGGCCCGGCCGTGGCCGCGGCCAGCGCGGTCGCTGGTCGTATCGCATCCCCTGACGAGCTGTAAGGAGGATCCGCCATGATCATAGAGGGACGCGTACACAAGTACGGCGACAATGTCGATACAGACGTTATCATACCCGCCCGGTACCTTAACACGACCGATCCGGCAAGGCTGGCCGCCCACTGCATGGAGGACATAGACGCCTCTTTCGTGAGCAGCGTGAAGCCCGGCGACATTATCGTGGGCGGCATGAACTTTGGCTGCGGCTCGTCCCGCGAGCACGCGCCTCTCGCGATAAAGGGCAGCGGCGTCTCGTTCGTACTGGCCAAATCCTTCGCCCGCATATTCTTCCGCAACGCGATCAACATAGGACTTGCGATCCTCGAGTGTCCCGAGGCTGTGGACGGCATCCGGGACGGAGACACGGTGGAGATCGACGTGGATACGGGCGTCATAACCAATAAGACTACCGCCGAGCGGTTCACGGCCCAGCCTTTCCCGCCATTCCTGCAGAAAATAATCGCCGCGGGCGGACTGATGGCGTCCATCGCCGCCGGGAAAGGGGCGCGCGGATGAACGCGAAAATCGCGGTTCTGCCCGGCGACTACATCGGACCCGAAGTGACCGCCGCGGCGGTCGAGGTACTTGACTGCGTGGCCCACCGGTATGGCCATACGTTCCATTTCGAGTACGCGCCCGCCGGATGTACGGCCATCGAGGAGAAGGGCGATCCGATGCCCGAGTCGACGCTCGCGCTGTGTCGGGCCGCCGACGCCGTGCTGCTTGGCGCGGTAGGCGGGCCGGTGAGCGGATCCAAATGGGACGAGCTGCCCGGGCATCTGCGCCCCGAGGCCGGACTCCTGCGCATCCGCGCGGAGCTTGGGCTTTTTGCCAACCTGCGTCCGGCCCGGCTCTATCCGCAGCTTCGGGAGGCGTGCCCGCTTCACGAGCAGGTCGTGGGCGACGGCATCGACATGATCGTCGTACGAGAGCTCGTCGGCGGTCTGTATTTCGGCCCGCGCGGCAGGAAGCAGACGTCCGGCGGGGAAGCGGCATACGATACGATGATATACAGCCAATCCGAGGTCGAGCGCATCGCCCGGGTAGGCTTCGAGACGGCCCGTGGGCGGCGGGGCATACTGACCAGCGTGGACAAGGCCAACGTCCTGGAAAGCTCGCGCCTGTGGCGCGCGGTCGTCGAGCGGGTGGCGCGCGAATACCCCGACGTGACGCTTAATCATCTGTATGTGGACAACGCCGCGATGCAGATGGCGCTCAATCCGAGGCAGTTCGATGTCATCGTGACGGGGAATCTCTTTGGCGATATTCTATCGGATATCGCGGGCGCGATCATCGGGTCCATCGGCATGCTTCCGTCGGCCAGCCTTTCGGAAGGTACGTTCGGGCTATACGAGCCGGTTCACGGTTCGGCGCCCGATATAGCGGGAAAAGACGCGGCCAACCCGCTTGCGACGATACTGTCGGCCGCGATGATGCTGCGCCATTCGCTGGGCCTTCCGGAAGAGGCCCTGGCGGTCGAGGGCGCGGTGGAGGCGGTACTACGCGACGGCGGGCGCACCGGCGACATCGCCCGCCCCGGCGAGGCGGTATGGGGAACCAGGCGGATGACCGACGCTGTCATCGCCCGCATCGGAAAGTGACGCGAATCAATATGGGAGGAAACGGTATGTACAGCGACAGCATCAAAAAGGGGATCGAGCGCGCGCCGCATCGCTCGCTGCTTCGGGCGCTTGGCCTTACAGACGAGGAAATATCGCGGCCGTTCATAGCGGTCGTCAGCGCATATAGCCAGGTCGTGCCCGGGCATATGCACCTCGACAAGGTCGCGCAGGCCGTCATGGACGGCGTGCGCATGGCTGGCGGAACGCCGGTACTCATGCCTGCGATCGGGGTCTGCGATGGTATCGCGATGGGCCACGAGGGAATGCGCTATTCGCTGGCATCCCGGGAACTCATTGCTGACTCGGTGGAAACCATGGTCACCGCGCACGGATGCGACGGTGTCGCACTGGTCACGAACTGCGATAAAATCGTGCCCGGCATGCTAATGGCGGCTGCACGGCTTGACCGGCCCGCGATACTCATAAGCGGCGGGCCGATGCTACCCGGTCGGCGTCAGGGCGCGGATACTAGCCTTACCGGTGTATTCGAGGCGGTGGGCGCGTGCGCGGCCGGACGCATGGACAGCAGAGAGCTCACAGCGATCGAGGACAGTTCCTGCCCCGGATGCGGCTCCTGCGCGGGCATGTTCACCGCCAACAGCATGAACTGCCTCTCGGAGGCTCTGGGTATGGCGCTTCCGGGCAACGGGACCATCCCGGCTGTCATGGCGGCCCGGCTACGGCTTGCCAAGGAAAGCGGTATGAAGCTCATGGAGCTCGTGCGAAGGGACATCCGGCCCTCGGCGATATTGACCCGAGAAGCGTTCCTCAACGCGCTGTCGCTCGATATGGCGCTGGGATGCAGCACGAACTCGGCGCTGCATCTTCCTGCGATCGCCAACGAGGTGGGTATCGCGCTCAATCTTGCGCTCGTCAATGAGGTGAGCGCCCGTACGCCCAATCTGTGCCGCCTGAGCCCGGCCGGGTCCTTCCATGTGGCCGACCTGGACGAGGCTGGCGGGGTATCGGCGGTGCTGGCGCAGCTTCTTGGCGCGGGACTGCTGCATGGCGGGACGATGACAGTCATGGGCTGCACTCTGGCCGAGTCGGTAGCGGACGCCAGCATACTGGACGAGCGCGTAATCCGGCCTATCGGAAACCCGTACTCGCCTACCGGCGGTATCGCGGCGCTGTGGGGGAACATCGCTCCCAACGGCTGCGTCGTTAAGCAGTCGGCGGTGGCCCCGTCGATGCTGGTTCACCGCGGCCCCGCACGCGTATTCGACAGCGAGGACGAGTCCATCGCTGCGATACTGGGCGGGAAGATTCGCTCCGGAGATGTGGTGGTGATCCGCTATGAAGGGCCGGCCGGCGGTCCGGGCATGCGGGAGATGCTCTCTCCCACGTCGGCGCTTGCCGGAATGGGCCTCGACCAGTCGGTCGCGCTGCTCACGGACGGCCGTTTCAGCGGCGCAACGCGCGGCGCGGCGATCGGTCACATATCGCCCGAGGCGTTCCTTGGCGGACCCATCGCGGCGGTGCGTGAGGGCGATATGATATCGATCGATATCCCGGCGCGCAGCATAGCGCTGGAGGTGGACGAGGACACGATAGCCCGGCGGCTCGCCGAGCTGCCAGCGCCCGTACCACGGGTTACGAAGGGATGGCTGTACCGGTACGCGCGGCAGGTGTCCCCGGCAGATCGGGGCGCGGTGCTGCAGGATCTTACACGGGGAGGACGGGAAGAATGACATTAACCGGCGCGCGCATCGTAATGGAGTGCCTCAGGGAGCAGCATGTCGATACGATTTTCGGTTACCCGGGCGGCAAGGTAATACCGCTCTACGACGCGCTCTACGACTGCCCGGACATATGCCACATACTGACGGCCCACGAGCAGGGTGCGTCCCACGCGGCGGATGGCTACGCCCGCGTCACCGGGAAGGTCGGCGTGTGCATCGCCACGTCGGGCCCCGGCTCGACCAATCTCATCACCGGCATCGCGACGGCCTATATGGACTCCTCGCCGATCGTCGCTATAACGGGCAACGTGGGTACGCCGTGGCTTGGCAAGGACACGTTTCAGGAAGTCGATATCATAGGCATGACGATGTCGGTGACCAAGCACAACTATCAGGTGCGCCGCGTGGAGGATCTGGCAGGTGTTATACGCGAGGCATTTGAGGTGGCCGTTTCCGGTCGGCCCGGCCCGGTGCTTGTTGATATCCCGGTCGATGTCTTTTTCGCCAAATGCGAATACGAACCGGTTACCGGACTGCCCCGCAAGCCTGTGCGCAGGCAGCCCCGACCCGCCGCCGTGGAGGAGACGCTCTCCCTCATCGCCGCAAGCCGCAGACCGATGATCTACGCGGGCGGAGGTGTAGTGCGCTCGGGAGCGACCGACGAGCTCATTGCGTTCGCGGAGCGCATCAATGCACCGGTAGCGTGCAGTCTGATGGGACTGGGCGGTTTTCCAGGCGATCACCCGCTTTTTACCGGACTTGTGGGCATGCACGGCTCAAAGGCCTCCAACATGGGTGTGACGAACTGCGACCTGCTGCTCGTGGTGGGCGCGCGGTTCAGCGACCGGGTGGTGGGCATCGTGGACAGCTTCGCGCCCGGCGCTCATGTGGTGCATATGGACATCGACCCGGCTGAGATCAACAAGAACATACCCGCGGTGCAGGCCGTCATAGGCGACATTAGAATGGTGCTTCAGGCGCTCAACGAGCGTGCCGGCCATGCCCGGCAGACAGAGTGGATGAATATGATCGAGGAGTGGCGCGCCGAGGACCGGGCCTGTACGCCCGAGGGCCATATTGCCCGCCAGATCATGCGCTGCCTTCGGGAACTGACCGACGAGGACGCGATCATCGTAACCGACGTGGGACAGCACCAGATGTGGACGGCGCAGTATTATATGTTCGGTCGGCGCAGCGAACTCATCACATCGGGCGGCCTGGGAACGATGGGATTCGGGCTGGGCGCGGCGATAGGCGTGAAAGTGGGATGTCC
>JAAYXU010000246.1 GCA_012515725.1 Clostridiales bacterium
GCCGAAAAAACGTCGTTCATACGCGCGATATAGCTCTCGTCCAGCAGATTGTCCGCATCGAATATGAAATAACCGTCGTACGATCCAAGGCCCCGGGTTTCCTCTATGCAGCGGAACAGAAACGCCAGCGCGTAGCCTTTGCCCACGTACTGCCTGTTGGAGCGCTCCCACACGATGGCCCCGGCCTGTCGCGCGACCGCGGCCGTTTCGTCGGTGCAGTTGTCGGCGACGACGAATATATCGACGCACTCCGCCGGGTACTTCTGAAGGCGTATGCTGTCTATGAGCTGCGCGATGACGGCCTGCTCGTTGCGCGCCGATATCGTGACCGCATAGCGGCGGGGGCTGGCCGCAGGCGCAGGCGCGGGTTTGCGCAGGAGCGCGACAATAAGGTACACGAACTGGTACGAGTAGCAGATCATGAACACCATCGCTATGAGATAATTAAGGAAGGTGATAGTTTCCATAACTAGTATCCTTTCTTCCGGGAGAGACACAACCCATTATACACCGGCAGTCAAGGGATGCTCCCGATTCCCTCTGTCAGGCTTCGTATTGGCTCAGCCGGGCTGCCATGGCCACGGGGCTCCTGCGCGGGCGCGGGCAGCTCGGCCTCGACGGACGTGCCGGCTCCCTCCCGGCTGCTTATGCGGATGCGGCCGCCGTGCGCCGAGAGTATCGCGCGCGCTATCGGAAGTCCCAGCCCGTATCCGCCGGTCTGCCGGTTCCGGGACCGGTCGCCCCGGTAGAAGCGGGTGAAAATGTGGCCCAGATCCCTCATGGGTATGCCGATGCCTGTATCGCGTACCAGTATGCGCACGCAGTCGCCCTCGCGGCGCATAGACAGGTGAACGACGCCGTCTGGAGGCGTGTATTTGAGCGCGTTCTCGACGAATACGCGCAGGGCCTGCTTGATTTTGGCTCTGTCGGCCCAGACCATAACGCCCTGCTCAATTTCCGATGTGACGCGGTGGGTTCCGCCGTCCAGCAGCAGCGTTTCCTGCTCGATCGCGGTAAGCAGCGCCGTCAGGTCGAATGTCTCCCTGTTAAAAACGAGCGTGTTGTTGTCGCTGCGCACGAGGAACAGCAGGTTTTCCACGAGCGTTTTCATATTGTCGGCCTCGCCGATAATCGCGTCGACCGCCTCGTCGAACACCTTCTCGTCATCCCGCGCCCAGCGCTTTAATATATTTGCGTATCCGCTCATGACCGATAGGGGCGTGCGCAGCTCGTGGGACACGTCGGACACGAACGCTTTCTGCCGGGCCATGCCCGCGTGGATGCGGTCCAGCATTTCGTTGATCGTGACGACCATTTCCCTTAGCTCGAAGCGCGCCGTATCGGGGTCAAGGCGCAGGTTGAGGTTCTGGGCCGACAGCTGCCGGGTGAGCCGCGTCACCTCGCGTATGGGCGACAGGTAACGGCTTGTCCTGGCGGCGCCAAAGAGAACCACGATCACAAGACCCGCCGCAAAGAGCGCCAGCGAGGCGGCCGGTATGATGAGGAACAGTGCGCCCGAATACGTAAGCTGCCCGATATAGGCCGCGGCGTCGATCGAGAAATACACAAGAAAGTAGGCCGACGGTTTCGTCGGATCCTCCCAGATATGACCGGTGAAGTCGTAATACCGTCCGCCCAGGCTCAGTATCGGGCTGTCGCACCGGGGCGACTCGATGCGCCCCGACTGCTCGGCTTCCGGCACCGCTCCGGGGGCGGCGACGATCCGACGGTCTTCGGTAATAAGCGCGTAATCCGCTATGTATCCGGGGACAGTAAGTCCGCTCCACTGCGCGGCGTCCTGCGGATCTTCCCCGGAGCGCGTGATAATCGAGAGGCGTTCCCTGACGGCTGTCTCGATCCGCTGCCATGCCTGCCCGCGCACCGTATAGTAGCAGGCGATA
>JAAYXU010000028.1 GCA_012515725.1 Clostridiales bacterium
GGACGTCATCCGGGGACGGATCGCTTTGGAAAACAGCGAAACAGCAGCGGGCAAAGGTATTCATATGCATCCGGTTATAGCCGGAGCTTTGATCAGCATATCCAGTCCCTACTGGGTCATATGGTGGGCTACGGTCGGCCTGACATATTTGACTATGGCTATTAAAAACAGTATGACCGGCGTGGCTTCTTTTTTCGCTGGGCATATTTTGGCGGACCTGCTCTGGTATTCGATGGTAGCGGCGGTCATTGCTGGCGGGCGCAGATTTATGAGTCAGCGGATATTTAAAATTATTATCGTACTGTGCGGACTTTTTCTTGCCATTCTCGGAGGTTACTTTATTTCAACCTTATTGTAATCCGGCAGCGCGTCAGTGCGATTGAACTGCACCAAAAGTACGCCCTAACTGATGTGAAAAGAGTAATTCCGGGAAAGCCAATCGTAACTATTATTTTGTGAAGAAAAAAGTACTGTCTTATTGGCCCAGCCGCGCTTGACAGCCCACCGTGACGCGTGGTAGACTGTAAAGGGAAAAAGCTTTACGGTGAGCCACGGGGGTTTATTGTGGATAGAAATATTCGGATTGGATGGCTGCTCGATTTTTATGGGCCGCTGTTGACGCAAAAGCAGCGACGGGTTCTGGAGCTGCGGTGGAACGACGATCTGTCGCTGGCGGAGATCGGTGAGTCGATGGACATGAGCCGCCAGGCGGTCAATGACGCCGCGGCGCGGGGCGAGGACCGACTCAATCTGCTGGAGGATACGCTGGGTCTGCTGCGCCGGCACGAGGCGGTAGGCCGGGAGCTTGCGGGCTGTCTGGAAGTTGCCGAAAGGCTTGCCGCGGCCCGGCTCTCCGTGGACGCGGACGAGCTTCTCGAGCGAATCCGCAGGACGATCCGGGTATGGCAGGAATAACGTGGCCTTTGAAAGCCTGAGTGAGAAACTACAGGAATTCATGCGGAAAATATCGGGCCGCGGGCGTATAGGAGAGGCCGACCTCAAGGAGGCGATGCGCGAGGTGCGCATGGCTCTCCTTGAGGCCGACGTCAACTACCGCGTGGTCAGGAAGCTCATTGCCGATATTACCGAGCGCGCGCTGGGCCAGCAGGTCATGCAAAGCATCACGCCCGGCCAGCAGATCATAAAGATCGTGAACGACGAGCTCGCGGCGCTCATGGGCTCCACGCACAGCGCGCTGACGTTTTCGCCGTCCCCTCCCACGGTATATATGCTGTGCGGCCTGCAGGGGTCCGGCAAGACCACGACAGCTGGGAAACTCGCAAAGATGCTTAAGAAGACGGGCAAGCGCCCCTTGCTGGCTGCCTGCGACGTATACAGACCGGCGGCCATCCGTCAGCTTCAGATCGTCGGGGAGCAGGCGGGCGTTCCGGTATTCGAAATGGGGCAGGGCGATCCCGTCCGCATCGCCGCCGAGGCGTCTGTACGCGCGGAGAAGCAGGGCTGCGACGTCGTACTGCTCGACACCGCGGGACGGCTGCACATCGACGAGGAGCTGATGGCCGAGCTCATCGCGATCCGCGACCGCGTGCGGCCGCAGGAGATCCTGCTGGTCGTGGACGCGATGACCGGGCAGGACGCCGTCAACGCGGCCTCGGCGTTCAACGAGAAGCTGGCATTGGACGGCGTGGTGCTCTCCAAGCTCGACGGCGACGCCAGA
>JAAYXU010000247.1 GCA_012515725.1 Clostridiales bacterium
GGAGCTTCCCGAGCAGATCATACCGCTACTAGTACAGCACTGCATCGACAAGGTCGGCAGGAGGGTAGCGTTCAGCTATATCGACAAGGCGGCCCGGACCTGGGCCGATAAAAAGCTGACTACGGTCGCCGAGGCAGAGGAATATCTGCTGCGCTACGAGGAGACATACGGCGGCGCGCGCCGGATACTCAAGCGCTGGAACCTCAACAGGCCGCCCACCGAGGACGAGGTGGAGCTGTACCGGAAATGGATACGGGTGTGGGGTATGGAGCCCGGCGTCATCAATGAGATACTGGGCCGCATGACGGGACTGCAGAACCCAAACTTCAAAGCGCTAGACGTCCGGCTCTCGAACCTGTACGAGCAGAACGTGCTCACGGCCCGGCAGGCCGCGGAGGTGCTGGATTCGCGCGACGACGTCCGGGACAAGCTTCGCCGGATCGTCCGGGAGATGGGCGCGGGCGACAGCATCGACGCGCCCGAGAATCAGGCGATGTACCGCCGCTGGAACGAGGACGGCTTTTCCGACAAGGCGATCCGCCGGGTAGCCCGGCAGCTTTCGCAGGAGGGGCGCCACCAGCTGAGCGACCTGAACTCGGTGCTGTCACGGTGGAGCGGATGGGGCATGGTCTCCGACAAGGCCATCGAGGACTATATGGCCCGCATCGAGCTTGCAACCACGGCGATGGGAGAGTTCCTCGCGGCCTGGGGCGAGAACCGCGCCGCGACGGGCGCGGAGAAAAAGGGGTATCTCGACATGCTGGACGCGGGTCACCCGCCGGCAATGATCGCGCTGGCCGCGGAGTTTGCGGCCGGAGCGCGCAATCGCATACCCTATATGAAGAGAATACTGACAAGCTGGCAGGAGGAGGGCGTCACGACTCCCGAAGCAGCGCGAGCCGACCGACAGCGGCACGGTGGCCCCCCGGCCGAAGCCGCGGTTCATTTCGAGTACGAGCGCACCTATACAGACGAGGAGCTCAGCGAGCGCTTCGTCGATTTCGGTGAGGTGTGAGATGCTGGACGGCGAGGTGCTGCGCGACGAGCTGGCACGGCTCGAGGATAAGCGGAGGCAGCGGGTGCGTGAAGCCGGAGAACGAGCAATTGCGTTCATGGCGCGACATCCCGAGGTCAGCGCGGCGCGTCGCAATATGCGCGTCGAGGGCGTAGCAGCCGCGCGGCGCGCCGCCGCGGGCGAGCCCGACGCTCAGGCCGCGCTGCGGGCGGCGCGGGAGTACGAGACGCTCCTGGCGGCCACGCTTGCGGCCGACGGGCTGCAGCCTGACGCGCTCGAGCCGGTATTCGACTGTCCCCGCTGCCAAGACACGGGCTATACCCGGGACGCTGTGCGGAATCTGTGCGAATGCGTGCTGACAAGGGTATTGGCCCGGATGAGTCAGTCGGCCAGGCTGCGGCCTGAGTGCACGTTTGACCAGTGCGACTTTGACCGTTTCCCGGAAATCGTATCGGTAGATGGCAAGTCCTGCAACCAGCGGCTCCAGATGCAGCGGCTCTTTGAATTCTGCGCGCGCTGGGTCGATGATTTTCCCGATAACGAAAAGCCCCATCTGCTGCTCTCGGGCGGCGTAGGTCTTGGGAAAACGTTCCTCCTGCACGCGATGGCCCACCGTATCATTCATGAAAAGCGCGTCACGGTGCTCAATACGTCGGCCTACCATGTCATCGCCGAGGCGCGCAAGGGATTCGACGCGCTGGGCAGCATCGAGCTCTATCTGTCGGCGCCGGTACTGATACTCGACGATCTGGGAACCGAGCCGTCGTTTCCGGGAGTATCGGCCGAGACGCTCTTCACCGTACTCAACGAGCGCCAGTCGTCGGGCCGTCACACGCTGATCGCTACCAATCTCTCTCTGGCCGATCTGGCCGCGCGCTACGGGGAACGCCTGCTGTCCCGGCTGGGCCGCCGCGAAACGTTCGTGGCGGTGCTCAGGGGGCGCGATGTCCGGACTCGGTAGCGCCGCCCGCCGACAGTCCGTGCTCCAGGAATTCAAAGAACATCGTCAGGTTCGAGATGGTATCGTCGGGGGTTTCGTCGGGCTTCATGCATATTATTTCATAATAGTGCGTCAGTAGATAATAAAGGAGCCGCTCTATAAATTCGGGAGGGAAACGGCACGAGAAATCCCCCCGCTGGATCGACGCGCGGATCATCGGCCCCAGTACCTGCTGAAAATCATCCCGGAATCCCTCGTTGAACCCGCTGCGGAATTCTTCGCTCTCCTGGCTGAACTGCTGACCCATTCGGTAAAGCTGCGGATACCGAATATAAAGCATGGCGCCCAGACGCGCAATGCGCCGCATGAACGAAAGAAATGGCTCCCCTTCCTCGGGGACCAGAGGTTTTCCGTCCAGCGCCTCGGTGAAAAACGCAATTTTCATACTGGAAAGCTCCCGGAACAGCTGGATGTAGAGATCCCGTTTATCCTCAAAGTAATAATAAAATACGCCCTTGCTGACGCCAGCCTTCTTGAGTATGGCGTTTAGCGATGCGGATTCGTACCGCTTTTCCGAGAATTCGCAAAGCGCCGCATCCAGCAGTGCTTTACGCCGTTCCAACGATTCCTGCCGCTGCATCAGAGTACATCCTCATCGTCGCGCAGCTGCGCGGACTTCTTCCGTTTGTCGAGAATCGCTTTCATGACCCTGATCTTGAGATAGCCGATTGCGATTGAGGCGACTACGATCAGCGCCCACATCCACCACCAGGTATACCACGGTCCGTTCATGTCAGAGCTCCTTCCTTTTAGTTCTGTCGATGTATGGGAACAGCATTGCGCGTACGCCATGGTTCATGCGCCGTTCATCGCTGACAGACCCCTTCGGATGACACGCGCAAGCGCAGCCAGCAGCGCGCCTGATAGAAGCAGCGTCCACAGCGCGTACCGGAGGGTTTCGCCCCAGGCGGCCGTTCCCCAGATGACGCCCAGCGCGCCCCTGACGCTCCAGTAGAATGGGAACGCGTAGAGAAAATACTGGTACGATTCCGGTATGACCAGCGCGCCGATATATGAGGCGCTGACCACCAGCATCAGGAATTTCATGTTCGCGATGCCCGCGATCTGCGTGGGGCTCATTACGCCGACCGTAACGCCCAGCACGATGCCGCCCGATAGCGATGCAGCCGTGACCACAATGAGCTTGCCGTAATGGAGCCCGGTTACGCCCATAACGAAAGGTAGCGCCAGCGCCTGCACGAGCGGAACCACAACGCCGACCGCGCACTTGCCGGCAATATACTGTCCCCGGGTACAGGGCGTGACATTTACCGCCGACAGCGTGAACTCTTCCTTTTCCTCTATGATGAGCAGGCCCGTCATCATACCGCCCATCATCACTGCCATGAGCAGCACACCGGCCAGACCGTACATCGCCAGCGGCGAGCGCAGCTCCCCGATGTGCGACCAGGTGACCCGTAGAGAATGCGCGGCCTTCTCCGTCGCCGCGTCCAGCATGCGCAGCACGAGCCCGGAAGCGTCCCAAGCCTCGTTGCCCTCTAAGAGCAGCGCCATGCGCCCGTCCTGCCAGGTGATCCCCACGACATCGTCGGTCGCCGCTACCCGGTCGGATAGCTCCTCATAGCTCCTGTACGCCGTTACCACCGCATAGCGGTTAAGAGCCGCCACAGTCTCTTCGTCAACCGTGTCATCCACGGCCAACCGCAGCGTCGATCCGCTGACGCCTGGGATCAAGAACCGGAGCACGAGCGCAAGCACAAAGGGCGCGGCCAGCATGAATACGAGTATGAAATCGCGGGAAGCCGATCTGATATCCCGTCTAAATATGGCAAAAATCGTTCTAATCGACTGCATGGCGTCCTCCTTAATCCTTTAGTCTGCGCACGAAGATCCCCGACGCCGCGGCGTACGCGGCCACCCCGATAGCCAGCGGATACAGTATGCCCAAGCCAATGACGCCGGTTCGCCCGGTCGGGAAAAAGCACTCCCGCAGCGCGAACATCTGGTGCCAGGTGGGCAACAGTCTCATAAAGATGGGCGATATCGAGGGTGCGAACAGCGCGGCCATGGGAAGCGTCATGAGAACGAGCACGACCGAAAGCGGCATCATCGCGGCGCTGAGCCTATCGAAGAACGCCGACAGCAGCATCGCGAGCGCCGATCCCATGAACGAACCCGTTACGACGATGGCGGCCAGCCAGCCCCAATGCACGCTGCCGGGAACCGTGAGTCCCGTCATGATCACCGCCGAAAGAACGGACAGCAGCATAATGGCGAGTATCTTGGATCCCAGAAAGGCGGTGATGCTTCCGGGCGTTACGCTGTAGGCGCGCGCCGTACCCTCCTCCTTTTCGGAGAAGATCATCGTGGCCGCGAAAAAGAACCCGAGCAGCACCGGCTCGGTCAGCAGCAGCGCGACCAACACGGTCACCCGAAAAGGCAGCTTGTGGTCAAGAGGATGCCCGTATACATAGCGTATCTGCGCCTCCGCCGTCTCCCGTCCGCCGCCATCCAGCATCGCAGAGACTTCCAGCATCGCCGTTTCGACGATCCTTTCCGGCTCGTTCCCATGAAATACAAGCTCGACAGCCGGTCGTCCGTCCTGCATCGTGAGCACGATGCCGTAGGAGGTCGGATCGCCGCGCATCGCTTCCTCGAGCGCTTCCCGGGTCTCGGTCACGACGATACCGGGGCTGCCCGCCTGCGCGAACGCCTGCACGAGCGCGTCGTCCCCGGTCGCATAGAGCGTGGAGGCCGTATCGAACGTTTCCGGTAGCGCGAAGTGGTACACGAGCACCATCAGCGCCGCGATAAGCGCCTCAATCGCGAACAGCCGGTTGCGCCACATGAGCGCGACGTCCTTTACAAATAAACCGCGCAGCCTCATGATCCCAGCTCCTTGCCGGTAAGTTCGATAAAAATCCGATCCAGCGTCGCCTCCTGGCTGTGCATTGTCTCCACCGTGGCGGTTTCGAGTATCTCGCGCAGGCGGACCTTATCCTTGTCCTCGGATAGCGACAGCGTTTCTCTTCCAGGCTGACCGTCCCGCACGTACTCCACGCAGACATTCCTGTCTCCATACCGCAGTTTCAGCGCCCGGGGCGTGTCCATCGCTACCAGCCGCCCCTCATCGATGAACGCGACACGGTCGCACAGCTCGTCGGCGATGTGCATGTCGTGGGTGGTCAGAAAGACTGTCGCGCCGGCCTGCTGTCTGGCGCGGATGATGCCCTTGATCCGGTCGGCTGTCGCGGGATCCAGCCCGGCGGTAGGTTCGTCCAGGAACCAGATGTCGGGGCGGTTGATCATCGAGCGCGCGAAATTCAGACGGTGAAACATGCCCTTGGAGTACTGCCCGGCCCGCCGGTGCGCGGCCTCCCCCAATCCGACGCTGTCCAGCAGCTTCATCGGATCCTCGGTGGGCACCGAATACATTTGCGCGAAAAACCGGAGATTTTCGTATCCGGTCAGCTTACGGTAATTGTTGGCCCGCTCGAAGCATACCCCCATTCTGTTGAATAATCGGCTTCCCATATTGCGAAGCGGAACGCCGTCTATGCTCACCTCGCCCTTCTGCAGTACGAGGAGGCCTGTGAGTATGTTTTGCGTCGTGGACTTACCCGCGCCGCTGGGACCGAGAAAACCGAATATTTCACCCCTGCCGATCTCAAAGCTGACGTCGCGCACCGAATAACGTTCGTCACGCGTATAGGAGTGATAGAGTTGCGATACGGTAATCATACGCTGCTCTCCTTCCAGTATACCGTGTGGTTCGACCATGCGGTCTAATTATACATCACAAAACTGGTTTGCCAACTATAAGAATTGAAAAAAGTGATTTGCGCAAGTTCTAGGCAGTCGGGGCGACAAACCGGGCCGATCTGCCGCCCCAACATCGCCTGCCTAGCGGGAATGGGATGACGCGTCCGCTCGGCCCCGTTCGTCTGTCTCAGTCATGCGTATAAGCCCCCGGGCATATGCCCTGCTGCCCAGCTCGAGGAGAAACCGGTCGCGCCATCCGTACAGCGTGGATACGCCTATAAAGAGCCTGTCGGCGATGATCTGATACCGCCGGTACGCGCTGCGCGGTATCGCGGGCGCGATCCACAGCTCCCGCGCCAGCCGCCTTACGGCGGGTTCGCTCGCGCGCAGCGCGTCCTCTATGAGAGTGAGCCACAGCACATCGCTCGAGCTTTCCCGCAGCAGCACAGCGCCCGCGGTCGGATCGGCCAGCGGCCCACGGCCTCCCGCCCGCTCGCACGACGCCAGATAGTGGTACCCGTCCAGCGAG
Source organism: Clostridiales bacterium (assembly GCA_012515725.1). Classification (GTDB taxonomy): domain Bacteria; phylum Bacillota; class Clostridia; order Christensenellales; family UMGS416; genus JAAYXU01. The sequence goes on from JAAYXU010000247.1 coordinate 6,268, forward strand.
TCCGCCCGGTCGCGCATCTCGCGGTACCTGTTGAGCCGCTCCATCGCGGCCTTTTTCAGCGTCCGGCAAAAGTCATTTCCCATATCCCGTTCCTCCTATTCGTATCATCGTTCGCGCCGCGATATTGCCGTAGGCTTTCTTCCGTCGTGCTCACGCTCTACGCCTGTGATGAGCCGCTCGAGCGCTATCCTGGCCCGGGTCAGATGGCCGAGCGCCTCCCCGGCTTCGTCGACCGCCTTTCCCGCCAACTCGGTCCGCAGGCAGCCGTCGGGATAGTCCCGCAGCGGCCTTACGGCGTCGCAGAGCGCCTCCGCGATCCCGAGCAGCTCCCCGTGACACCTGCGCGCCTTCTTTATTTGCCAGCCATGTCCCCACCGTGTATCGGTCAAATACGCGCCTCCTTTCCCCGCGGCCCGATTGACAACCGGGCATACGGGCGGTATAATAGCTATCATGGTATTTATATGTA
>JAAYXU010000248.1 GCA_012515725.1 Clostridiales bacterium
AAGGCCGCGAGTATATAGTCGAGGGCGGGCAGGAGCGGGGTCCCTGGCTGTACGAGTCCGAACGGATTACGGTGCTCGTGAACCGGGTAAGCTGGCACGGCAAGCAGTGCTATGTGGCCGACGTGCGTCTGCGCGACGGGGAATGCTTTTTCGGCGGATTTGCCAACGAAACCCCGCCCGGGCGCAAAACCGAAATGCCCTACAAAATCGCGCGCCGGTACGAGGCGGTGCTTGGGCTCACGGCGGACTTCCTGTGCCATCACGCGAACCCAAAGGGCGTGATGATACGGGACGGCAAGGTCTACTATGACGGCAGGTCGGCCGATATGCTGGCCGTTTTTGAGGACGGCGGCATGGATGTATTTAGGGCCGGGAGCGTCGACGCCGAGGAGCTGCTCGCTATGGGCGCGAGCGATGTGTTCGCGTTCGGGCCGATACTCATTGAGGACGGCGAGATCAACCCGAAAATCAACAGCCATCCCCTTCGTCCGGGAAACTACCGTACGGGAATCGGCCTTGTAGAGCAGGGACACGCGATCGCTGTGGTCACCGCGGACGGATTTACGTTCAGGGAATTCGCGCGGCTTTTTCAGGACTATCGATGCGACTGGGCATATAATCTGGACGGCGGCCACTCGGCGTCGATGGTGTTCATGGGCGAGCAGCTCAATATTCACGGTTACCTGGCAGAGCTGGGCGTATACCAGCGGCCCCTGCCCGATCTCGTCATGGCGGGACGCAGCAAAAAGGTGCCCGGACCTGACGACCCGGTCCGCTACCGGGCGAACCGATAGACTGGAAGACGCGCGATGAGAGAAAGGCATAGAGCAAGACCGACCATATCGCCGCCGGGAGGTGGCCGCAAGGCCCGGCCCGCCCGCGGCCGATGCCGGATTATTGTATGCGCCGCGGTCTGTTTTGCGGCCTGCGTGGCGCTTTGCGCCGCGGGGCTCTGGTGGTTCGGCTGGGAAAGCCCGTACCGCAGCGCGCTGGCGCTGCGCGAGCAGGCCGACTACGACGGCGCGGCATCGCTCTTTTTACCGCTTTCGGGGTATCGCGACGCGTTTGACGAGTGGATCGAAACGAAATGGCAGCAGGCCGGGGCCGCGCAGGCGTCCGGAGACTATGACACGGCGATCGCTCTGTATTCAACTCTCACACGCTACCGGGACGCCGCCCCGGAAATACAGGCCTGCAAATATGGCTATGCGCTCGGGCTACTCGCTAAGAGACGGTACGCAGAGGCGCTCGATGCGTTCACCGCGCTTGGGGATTATCAGGATTCCCGCAGACACGCGCTCGATGCGCAGTACGGCATCGCCGAGGAGCTTATCCGCATGGAGCGGTATCCCGATGCGATCACGCTCATTACGACCCTCGTAGATCGGCACGAAAAAGCGTCCGCGCTGCTCCTTGAGGCAAACTACAGGCAGGCCGGGGCGCTCGCCGAGTTGGGCTTGGCCTACGAGGCGATGAGCCTGTACCTGAACCTGGGCGATTACGCGGACGCGCAGGAGCTGGCGAACGCGCTGTCCGTGCCCGACCTCTCGCTGGCCCGTACGCTCGCTGCCGGGAACCGCCATCTTGCGCGCGTAAGGCGGGACGGTACCGTCCGCGCGGAGGGCGACGACGAATACGGTCAGTGCGATGTCGGAGCATGGACGGACATCGTTTCGGTCGCCGTTGGAGAGGTGCACACGGTGGGACTGCGCGTTAATGGCAGCGTGACGGCGGCCGGCTCGGACGCGTTCGGGCAGTGCGATGTGTCGGACTGGCACGACGTGCGGGCCATCGCGGCGACCTCCCGCGCGACGGTCGCGCTTCGCAACGACGGAACGGTGCTGTGCACCGATACTGATTTTGCCGTATCGGACTGGCGGCAGGTCGTGGCCATCGCCGCGGGATGGGACCATATCGTCGCGCTGCGCAGCGACGGCACGCTGCTTTCGTGCGGCTCCGGCGCGTTCGGGCAGTGCGGGGTTGAGAATTGCAGCGACGTGGCGGCCATCGCGGCTGGGCCTTACCGTACGCTCGCTATACATGGGGACGGGACGGTGACGCCTATCGGGCTGGACGCGGGGCTGTTCGCGCAAATAGCCGGGTGGCGCGACTGTGTGGACGCCGCGCTCTCTCTCGATCACGCGGTGGGGCTGACGCGGTCGGGCGGGGCGCTCGCCGCGGGAAGCGACGCGCTCGGACAGTGCGGCGTAGGTTCATGGTCGGATCTGCGGCTCGTCGCCGCCGCGGGCGGCTATACCCTCGGGCTTCAAATGGACGGATCGGTGCTCGTGAGCGGCGAGGACCGCGCGTTTGCCTGGCTGCCGGTGCAGGTATGGCCGCGGAAAACTGATCGGTAATGTGAGGTAGGACATGAAATACAGCAGTCTTGATGCACAATCAGTCCGCAGGTTCTGTGAAGACCTTTTCGTGAAATGGGGCTTCCCGCGGCACGACAGCGCCGGTATCGCTGATGTGCTCGTGACGGCCGACCTTTTTGGCATCGAGTCCCACGGTGTGCAGCGGCTCATCCGCTACTATCTGGCTTTCGAGGAAGGCTCGATCGACCCGGGAGCGCAGCAGCGCGTCGTGCACGATACTCCGCTGTCGGCGGTTATCGATGCGCCCCGTACTATGGGTCAGGTAGTGGGAAGGAACGCGATGGAGCTCGCGATCAAAAAGGCGCGCGAAAGCGGAGCGGGCATCGTCACGGTACGCGGCTCGAATCACTACGGCATCGCGGGGTACTATACGCTGATGGCGGCCAAAGCCGACATGCTTGGCATATCGATGACCAACACCGAGGCCATCATGGTGCCGACGTTCGGTAAAAAAGCGATGCTCGGAACCAGCCCGATCGCGGTGTGCATGCCAGCCGACCCGGTCCCTTTCTGGTACGATGCGGCGACCACCGTCGTGACGCGCGGCAAGCTCGAGGTCTATAATAAGCGGGGCGCATCGCTGCCGCCGGGCTGGGCGTCGGACGAGGATGGCCTCGCCTGCGTCGATCCGGCCCGGATACTGGGCAACATCGTCGGCAAGAAGGGCGGAGGCATATTCCCGCTGGGCGGATCGGACGAGGAGACCGGCTCGCACAAAGGATACGGCCTGGGGGTCATTGTCGAGCTCTTCACCGCGCTTTTTTCGGGCGGTACCACGTCGCCCCATGTCATGGGCAGCGGAAACGCCGACACGTCGTTCTGTTTCTGGGCGATCGACTACGGCCTGTTCGGCGATAAAAACGAGATCAGGGGCCGCGTGAGCGCGCTCCTTCAGGAGCTAAGGGACAGTCCGAAGGCCGACGGGCAGACGCGGATATACACGCACGGTGAGAAGGAATTCGAGTCCCGGAGCGAAAAGATTAAAAGCGGGATTCCCGTCAACGAAAAGACGCTGTCCGAGATGCGCATGATCAGCGAGCGTGCGGGAATCGGGTTTGACGCGTATTTTGGCTGAAATGGTCCCGGTGCGGTATGCGCCCGAGCTCCGCGGATAAGCTGTATTAGGCGTATCTGAAAGCAGGTGAAGGATGGAAGTATCCCAGAGGAAGTCTTTCGTGCGCGGCGCGGTAGTATTAAGCGCGGCGGGACTGCTCGTAAAGGTCGTGGGCGTCGGATTCCGGATACCTCTGGCAGGTATCATTGGCGAGGGAGGGCTCGGGCTATACCAGAAGGCCTATCCGATCTACGCGTGGCTGCTCGTGCTGTCCACCGCGGGTATGCCCACCGCGATCGCAAAGCTCGTGGCCGAGCGGCTCAGCCGGGGCGACGAGAGGGGTGCGCGCCGCGTTTTCTCTATAGCGATGCGGCTCCTGCTGGCGGTAGGCGCTCTTTCGGCGGCGGGACTCGCGCTCATCAGCGGGCCGCTTGCCGCCTGGCTCGGGGATCCGCTCGCCGCGCCTGCCATCGCGGCTATCGCGCCGGCGCTCTTTTTCGTGGCGGCGCTGTCAGCGTACAGGGGATACTTCCAGGGCATGAACCAGATGGCGCCCACCGCGGTGTCCCAGGTCGTCGAGCAGGTGGGCAAGGTGGCCCTGGGGCTCTACTTCGCCTGGCGGATTATGGAGCGGGGTATGGGTATCGCTTACGGCGCGGCCGGTGCGCTTATCGGAGTCACGCTGTCGGAGATCATGGCCTGGGTCATGCTGATGGGTATCTACCACCGGCACCGGCACGACCGCAGGCTTCCGGACGCAGAGGCGGCCGAGGCGGCAGGCGGCGTGCTGCGGCAGCTGCTGACGCTGGCGGTACCGATCCTCCTTGGCGCGTCGATCCTTCCGCTCATGGGCACCGCCGACTCGGCGATCATACAGAACCGGCTCATCGACATCGGCTACACAGTTGACCTATCCCGAGAGCTCTACGGGCTGCAGACCGGCATCGTAAACAATATCGTCAACATGCCTACGATCATATCCCAGGCTCTGTCGGTCAGCCTCGTGCCGGTCGTGGCGGCATCCTGGGCGATGGGGTATAAAAAGGACGTGCGCCGCAAAGTCAATCTGGGAATGAAGCTGGCGCTACTCATAGCGCTCCCGGCGGCGGCGGGCATGATGCTGCTGTCAGAGCCGATCATCCGGCTTTTCTACGGGTACACGCTCAGTGAGGAGCGGGTGGCGCTGGCCGGAAGGCTCCTCGCACTGTCGTCGGCGGGCGTCGCGTTCCTCACAGTCGTGCAGACGATGACCGGCGTACTAAACGGCATGGGCAGGGTTTTCATTCCGGTCGCGGGACTTGCGGCCGGAGCCGTGTTCAAGGTCGCGCTGACGCTCATACTGACGGGCATGCCGCAGGTCAACATATTCGGAGCGCCGATCGGAACGGTGACATGCTACGCAGTGGCGGCAATCATCGACTGCGCGGCGGTGATGCGCCTGATCGGTATGCGCATACCGGTCTTCGACTATATCGTCAAGCCTGTGGCGGCGACGGGCGTGATGGCCGCGGCGGTCGCGGGGATCGTGCGGCTCTGGCAGCCGACGCTTGGAAACTGGACGGCGCTTGTGGCGGCTCCCGCGGGCGCGGCGGTGTTCGCCGCGGCGGCGATTCTTTTTCGGGCGATCACGCGCGATGAGCTCATGGCATTCCCGGGAGGCAGGCGGCTTTGCCGGGCGCTGCTGCGCCTGCGCCTTATGAAGCCCGATCAGGATATTGAGACATAAACCGCGCTTCAGGAGATAAGCATATGAAACCTATCGTAACCGTGGTGGGACTGGGGCCCGGGGATCCGGCGCTGCTGACGCGGCGGGCCGAGGAGACGCTCCTGCAGGCAGAGACGCTCATAATGCGTACCGCGCGTCATCCGGCGTATCGCTGGCTTAAGGATCAGGCAGTAGCCTGCGAGACGCCGGACGCTCTCTACGACGAGGCCGAGGACTTTGAGACGCTGGACAGGCGGGCCGCGCAGGTCGTGGCGCGGCGGGCACAGGACGGCGGGCTTGTATACGCGGTGCCCGGGGACGGCGTCACGGGCGACGGAACCGTGGACGCGCTGCGGGCAGCCGGGGTCGCGCTGCGCGTCGAGCCGGGCGTATCGGACGCAAGCGCCGCTCTGGCGCGCTGCGCATGTGAGACGGGGGAAGCGTCGGCGGGGCTTTTTACTGTACCGGCCTCGCTTCTTGGCGAGGCCGCGTTCTCCGAGCGCGCGCCGCTTCTTGTGACCCAGCTGGACGACGCAGCGCAGGCGAGCCAGGTCAAGCTGCTGCTGGCGGCGCGGTACGCAGATGAAGCTCCTGCGGTTTACATAGGGGAGGCAGGCGCGCAGGTCATCCCTCTCTATGCCCTGGACAGGCGCGGCGACATCAACCACAGGAGCTGCGTGTATCTCCCGCCGCGTGGCGCGGAGTGCGGCCGCTACTCGTGGGACGATCTAATGGACATCATGGATAAGCTGCGCCAGCCCGGCGGCTGTCCTTGGGACCGTGAGCAGAACCACATGAGCCTGCGCCGGTATCTGCTGGAGGAATGCTATGAGACGCTGGACGCGATCGAGCGCGGCGACATGGAGGCGCTGTGCAGCGAACTGGGAGATATACTGATGCAGGTTGCCTTTCATAGCCGGGTGGCCGCCGAGCGGGGCGATTTCGACGCCCGGGACGTGACCGACGGTATTTGCCGGAAAATGCTCCGCCGCCATCCGCACGTATTCGGACAGGGAAGCGCCTCGACGCCGGGCGCGGTATCCGAGGTATGGGACGCGATCAAGCGCAAAGAGAAGGGACAGCGTTCGTTCACCGAGACGCTGGAGGATGTTCCCGGGGCATTCACAGCGCTCATGCAGGCCGAGAAGATACAGTCCCGCGCGGCGCGGGCCGGGTTCGACTGGCCTGACGCATCCGGACCGCTTGAGAAGGTCGGCGAGGAGATCGCGGAGCTGCGCGGCGCGCTGTCTGCACTGCCGCGCGATCAGGCGCATGTGGAGGAGGAACTTGGAGACCTGCTGTTCGCGGTGGTCAACACGGCCCGCCATATCGGGGTATCGCCCGAGCTGGCGCTGCGCAAAGCATGCCGGAAATTCACCCGGCGCTTCGCCTATATTGAGGACAGGGCGGCCGCCTCGGGCAGAGAAATCACGTCTTTGACGCTAGACGAGATGGAAAATTATTGGATAGAGTATAAGAAAAGGGATTATTCCGAATCGAATCAAACGTAACTCGGCATATAATGGCAAAATTCTTCGGAAAATAGTTGATAAATAAAGGGTTTCTGTGTAAAATAACGCTGGAGGGCGATCCGCCCCCCGGCCACTATATTGAAGGAGGAATACACATGAATAAATCGACTTTCGTCGCCGCGATCGCGGAGAAAACGGGATTCACGAAAAAAGACGTCGAGAAGATGCTCGACGCTTATTCGGATGTCGTGATCGATACGCTCAAGAGCGGGGACAAGGTACAGCTGGTCGGCTTTGGTACCTACGAGGCCAAAAAGCGCGCTCCCCGGGAGGGCATCAATCCGCAGACCAAGGAGAAGATTCAGATCGAAGCCTCGGTCGTTCCGGGATTCAAAGCCGGAAAATCCTTCAAAGACGCGCTCAATTAGTTTCCGCGTACCAGGGGAGCCGGCTCAAGTCGGTTCCTTTTCGTTTATCCGGAAAACATACGGCAGGGAGGTTCAATTCATGCGAATCGATAAATTTCTAAAGTCGAGCCGCGTCATCAAGCGGCGGACCATCGCACGGGAAGCCTGTGACGCCGGGCGTGTAACGCTGAACGGACGCACCGCGAAGGCCGGTAGCGTCGTCGCGGTGGGCGACGTGATAGAGGTCGCGTTCGCGAACCGAACCTCCCGGTACGAGGTCGTATCGCTCTGTGAGGCCACGGGACGGGAGCAGTCCGCCGCGATGGTCCGGGAGCTGTAGCGTGAGCGTGTGGGCGGTAATCCCCGCAGCCGGTCGGGGCGAGCGCATGGGCGCGGACATGCCCAAGGTGCTGCTTCCGCTTTTGGGAGAGCCGGTGCTCTGGTGGACGCTGTCGGCCTGTGAGGACTGCGGCGCGATAGACGCCGTTTGCCTGGTCGCGCCCGGAGAGGTGCTTCGCGAGGCGGAGCGGTGGGGTTTCCGGAAACTGCTTCGCACGGCGCTCGGCGGCAAGTCGCGCGGGGAATCGGTACTGGCGGGGCTTGAGGAGCTTCCCGGGGACGCTGTGATCGCGGTCATACACGACGGCGCGCGTCCCTGCGTTACACCGCAGACTCTGGCGGCTGTCGCCGAGGCGGCCCGGGAGGGCGGCGCGGCATCGGGATTTCCGGCGCGGGACACGATACAGCAGGCCGGGACCGACGGGTTTGTCGAGGCGACACCCGAACGCGCTGCGCTGTGGGCCGTTCAGACGCCCCAGGCATTCGGGGCGGCGGCGATACGGAGCGCATACCGGCGGGCACGTGCCGAGGGCTTCGAGGCGACCGACGATGTCGCGGTGGCGCGGCGGTACGGCATCCGGGTGCGCCTTACGGCAGGTGATCCCGGCAATATCAAGGTGACCTCGCCTTCGGATCTGGCTGCAGCGGCCGGGATACTGGCCGCAAGAACAGGGCGGACGCCAGGTGGCGTCCGTGTGGGTATAGGAATCGACACCCACCGCCTGGAGGCGGGCCGACCTCTGATACTTGGTGGCGTCACGGTCCCGTATGAGCGCGGGCTGGCCGGGCATTCGGACGCGGACGCGCTGACCCACGCGGTCATCGACGCGCTGCTGGGCGCGGCGGCGCTTGATGATATAGGCGTTCATTTTCCAGACAATGACGAGCGATACCGGGACGCGGACAGCATCGCGCTTCTGCGGGAGGTCCGCGCGAAGCTTCGCGCGGCGGGCTACCGCGTCGTCAATGTGGACGCGACAGTCGTTGCGCAGCGGCCCAGGCTCCGCGGGCACATCACGGACATGCGCGCGCGGCTCGCGGAGGCTCTCGGGATCGCGCCCGATGCTGTGAGCGTAAAGGCGACCACGACAGAGGGCCTGGGGCCCGAGGGCCGGGGCGAGGGTATCACGGCCCATGCGATAGCGGCGGTCGCGCAGTACGGTCTGCTCAGGTGATTTGGAGGGCGGGATCCGCCTTTTTTTAATGCGGTGAAACAATTTGCCCCGATGAAGCGTGTAGTATATGGAGGTGTATGCGGTGACCGTATCGCCCCGGGACGAGCGCTTAACGGCGTGGATGCGCGACCACGGGCCGGCTGTGCTCGCGGCCGCGCGGCGCGTGCTGCGCTCCGGCGAAGCCGAGGACGTGTTTCAGGAGGTCTTCTGCAGGGCCTACTGCCGCCTCCAGCCTTTCCGGGACGAGGGCCATGTGCGCGCGTGGCTGCTGCGTGTGACGATCAACGAGTGCCGCAGCCGCCTGCGGTCGGCGTGGCGGCGGCGCGTGTCGCTGATGGGGACGCGGCGAGGCCGGGATCGAGGATCCCGCGCAGGCCGAGCTTGCCGACGCGGTGCGGAGGCTACCCCGGCGCGACCGGGAGGTCGTGTGGATCTACCACTTCGCGGGTTTTCGTACAGGGGAGATCGCCGTGATGCTGGACGTACCGGCGGCTACGGTGCGCACCCGACTCGCGCGTGCTCGTCGGAAGCTGAAACTCGCGCTGACCGAAGGGGTTGA
>JAAYXU010000249.1 GCA_012515725.1 Clostridiales bacterium
CCCCGCACCGGCCCTCGACCCTCACCGTATATATCGGGAGTATCTCCCTGTCGCTTTCAAAAGTGTAGCACAGAGCAAGGTGCGCCCTGTCCGTGTCGGCGCTGCGCGTATACATGTACACATCATGGAATCGCTCGGGTCCCTGGTACGCGATCTCCACGTCGCGCCACAGCCCGGCCGATAGGAGGCGGGGCATTATATCCCAGCCAAATGAGTGCGGCGGCATCCGTAGCGCCGGTATCTCGTTGCAGTTCCCTGTACCCTGCTGGGCCACCGGCAGAGGCTTTTTGCGCGCTTCCTTCATCGCCGAGCGGACGCTGACGGTGATCGTATTTGCTCCATCGATGTATAGGTGTTCGGTTATATCGAACTCATGGGCGATCAGCATGTTGTCGGTCTCGCCGACCCTGACGCCGTTTATATATACGTCCGAATACGTGTTGACGCCATGCAGCCGCAGCGCCGCGCGGCGGCCGGGGAGAGCCGGGCCGGTAGTGAACTCCCGCTCGAATACCCACGCGTACTGCTCGTAGCGCTCGAAGGATAGCACATTGCTTCCCGTCAGCGGATCGCGCTCCAGCCCTGCGGCTACAAGGTCCAGCTCCACGTTGCCGGGGACCGTGGCCTCGACTCTGCGGAATCCCCGCTGCGCGGCCTGCGCGCCCGATACCGGGGGCGGTCCCTCGTCGGGGCCGAACCACAGCGCCCACGTTCCATTCAGCGACAAGACTTCCTCCATTGCGAAGACCTCCTTCCAATGATCGGTCTTATTATAGCAGGAAAGGAGAACCGGGGATAGCGTTCTGTCCATATAGGATCGACATTAGTGCGGGTTATCGGCTATAATGGACGCACCGCAGACTATACGCAAAGGAGCATGCACGATGACAAAATGGCCTTCCCTGCCCGAATCATTCCGCGTAGAGCGGCTCTCCCCTCCAGAGCGGAGACCCGTGCCCTGCGTACTGGATACCGACACATATAATGAGATCGACGACCAGTTCTGCCTGGCCTGGGCGGCGCTGTCGCCCGATATCGATCTTAAAGCGGTGTACGCCGCGCCATTTTTCAACGACCGCTCCCAAGGCCCTGCCGACGGCATGGAGAAAAGCTACCGTGAGATCATAAAGCTGTACGAGCTCATGGGACTAGCGCACGAGGGTTTCGTACTTCGCGGCGTGGACCGCTATATGTCCGGCCCCGAGGATCCGGTAGACAGCTACGCCGCGCGGGATCTTATCGACAGGGCGATGCGCCGCCCCGACGACGATCCGCTCTATGTGCTTACGATCGGCTGTCCTGTCAATGTGGCGTCGGCGCTGCTGCTGGAGCCCCGGATAGCGCGAAAGATCGTCGTGGTATGGCTGGGCGGCAATCCGGTGGGCTGGCCTACCGCGAAGGAATTCAATCTGCAGCAGGATGTCCATGCGTCGCGGGTGCTCTTTGACTCGGGCGTGCCGCTTGTGCTGATCCCCTGCCAGCAGGTGACGACGCATCTGGCGACCACGATCCCCGAGCTTGAGCGCTTCCTTAGCGAATCGAGCCCGGTCGGGCGCTATCTATATGAGAACACGCGCGACTATATGCTCCATTACGCAGGTATATCCTCCGGGCGGAAAGCCCTGTCGAAGGTGATATGGGACATTACCGCCGTCGCCTGGTGTCTGATGCCCGATACCATGCCCTCGAAGCTCATCCCGTCGCCGATGCTGAGCGACACGCTGCACTGGGGCTTTGACCCGACGCGCCATCTCATCCGCGAGGTGTTTATGGTGCACCGGGATCCGATATTCACCGAGCTCTTTTCAGTGCTTGGCAGAGGATAAGGAAAAGGACGCGCCGATGTGGGCGCGTCCCTTTAATCGCATATCTTATTTCCGATACTCCGCTCCAAGCCGTAAAAATGCGTCGTGCGATCTTTCAATTACGTCGAGCCCCGTGCAGTAGGCCAGACGGAAATACCCCGGCGCGCCAAACCCGCTGCCCGGCACCGCAAGGATATGGTGCTGCGCGGCTTTTTGCACGAACTCTATGTCGTCGGGTACGGGGCTGCGCGGGAACAGATAGAAAGCGCCCTCGGGCATTCTGCACGAAAAACCGGCTTCGGTGACGATCGCATGAAGCGCGTTCCTTCTTTCCCGGTATACCCCGGTGTCCACGGCGGCGTCCAGCGCGTCGGCGACGGCCAGCTGCATGAGCGAGGGTGCGTTCACAAAGCCCAGCACGCGGTTTGTAAAGGACAGCGCGGCAAGGAGGAGCTCCGCGTCCCTTAAGCGGGGCGAGACGGCGATATATCCGATCCGCTCGCCGGGGAGCGCCAGCGATTTGCTGAACGAGTCGATAATGAGCGCGTTCTTAAATATGCCAAGGACGGCGGGAACCTCGGCCCCGTCGTATACGAGGCGGGAATAGGGCTCGTCGCTGAGCACGCACACGGTTTCGGGCAGAGCGTCGGCCAGAGCGCTGAGCGCCGCGCGAGTGTAGACTACGCCGGTCGGATTGTTCGGATTATTGAGTATGAGCGCCTTTGTGCGCGGCGTGACCGCGGCGGAGACGGCCGCGGCGTCGGGCGCAAACGTATCCGGGTCTGTCTGTACGACGACGGGGACGCCTCCGTGATTGCGTATATAGAATAGGTACTCTGCGAAATAGGGCGCAAGCACTATGACCTCGTCGCCGGGATCCAGCAGCGCTTTGAGCGCGGCGTTCATGCCCCCGGCCGCTCCGACCGTCATGACGATGTACTCCATGTCGATCGGGAACGGAAGCCCGCCCGATACTTTTTCCGCTATCTTTTGCAGCACGTCCGGAAAGCCTGCGTTTGGCATATACTGATGGGCCGCTTTATCGCGGATATGCCTTTCCATCGCCTTAAGCACTGTTTCGGGCGGATCGGAGTCGGGATTGCCCAGCGAAAAGTCGTACACATTCTCTGCCCCGTACAGCG
>JAAYXU010000250.1 GCA_012515725.1 Clostridiales bacterium
AACCCGAATAAGCAAAGAACAAACAAGGACGCGGCGGGAGCAAGCCCCCGCGCTACAGGTCCTAAATGATGTTATTTTGACAATGATCAGTAAGCAGTAGCCCAGCGGAGCGACAACCTCATCTTCAGAACCCGAACAAGCAAAGAATAAACAGGGACGCGGCGGGGGCAAGCCCCCGCCCTCCTAGATGATGTTGGTTTATCAGCAAACTGTTGAGAACAAATGCTTTCCCCTGACCGATACCGATAACGCTTTACAACCAAGTGCCTTCTTGTTATAATACAGACTAAATTCATATACTGAACAAACGCGATGAAGGGGAATACACGCTGCGTCCGACGCTAAAGAGAGCTGTTGTCCGGTGCGAAACAGCGCGTTCGGCAGCCGTGAGCTCGCCCCCGAGCCGTTCCGCCGAACCCCGGGAATCCGGGCGGTAGGCGGTTCCGGGTACCCGCCGTGATACGGGCCGCGGCCGCACTATGCGCGCCGCGAAGAGTGGGTATATTACCAATCAGAGTGGTACCGCGTGAGTCATGGCTCTCGTCTCTGGCAAAGCCGGAGGCGGGAGCTTTTTATTATCATATCCGGAGGGGGATCTGAAATGAAAATTGCATTTTCGACGCTTGGCTGTCCTGACTTCGAGTGGACCGACATATACGCGATGGCCAAGGATCTGGGATTCGACGGTATTGAGATACGGGGACTGGGCGACGACATATCGGCGTACCGCGCGCAGCCCTTTACGGAGGAGCAGCTGCCGCAAACCATGCGCAAGCTCGCCTCACTGCGCCTTGAAATCCCGTGCCTTTCTTCGGGCTGCTGCCTGAAGGACGCGGAGCGCACCGATGAAAACTGCGAGGAGCTGCTCGCGTACATACGCCTTGCCGCGAAACTCGGGACGCCGTATATCCGCGTGCTGGCCGACCGGTCGCCCGAGCCTGAGGGCCCGGTGGACGACGAGGTCGTGCTCATGGCGCTGTGCCGCGTTCTGCCCGAGGCGGAGGCCGCGGGCGTGACGCTGCTCGTGGAGACCAACGGCGTATACGCCGACACCGCGCGGCTTGCCGCGCTGCTGGCCCGCGCCCAGAGCGACAGGGTGGGCGCGCTGTGGGACACGCACCATCCGTACCGGTACGGCGGCGAAACGCCGGGACAGACGGTAATGAACCTTGGCGCTCATATCCGCTACGTCCATATCAAGGACTCGGTGATGGAGGACGGCCTAGCGCGTTACCGCCTGATGGGCGAGGGCGATCTTCCCATAGAGGATATGATGCTCGCGCTGCGCTCCATCAACTTCGACGGATACATATCGCTCGAATGGGTCAAGCGCTGGGCGGCCGACCTCGAGGACGCGGGCGTCGTATTCCCGCATTTCGTTCACTACATGAGCCGCTACACGCGCAGGGCCGCCGCGCGCGCGCCTCTCTACTCGAACGCAGCGGGAACCGGGCAGTATGTCTGGGAGAAGGACGCGCTCATCGACCTGACGTTCCCCCAGGTGCTCGACCGGATGGCCGAGGAGTTCCCTGATCAGTACGCGTTCCGCTACACGACGCTCGACTATACCCGCACATACTCTCAGTTCCGAGACGACGTGGATACATTCGCGCGCGCGCTCATCGCGCTGGGCGTGCGGCAGGGCGATCACGTGGCGATATGGGCGACCAACGTGCCGCAGTGGTATATCACGTTCTGGGCCACCACCCGGATCGGCGCGGTGCTGGTCACGGTCAATACCGCCTACAAGATACACGAGGCCGAGTATCTGCTGCGCCAGTCCGACACCCATACGCTGGTGATGATAGACGGGTACAAGGATTCTGATTATGTGAGCGTCATCCGCGAGCTGTGTCCGGAGCTCGATTCCGCGGAGACGGGCAAGCCCCTTCATCTTCGCAGGCTTCCGTTCCTGCGCAATATCATAACCGTTGAGTCCCGCCAGCCGGGCTGCCTGACATGGGATGAGGCGATGGCCCTCTCGGAGCGGGTTCCAGCCGAGATCGTGCGCTACCGCTCGATGATGCTCGACAAGCACGACGTGTGCAACATGCAGTATACATCGGGCACCACCGGCTTTCCAAAGGGCGTGATGCTGACCCACTACAACGTCGTCAACAACGGCAAGTGCATCGGCGACTGCATGGATCTGTCGACCGCTGACAGGATGATGATCCATGTGCCTATGTTCCATTGCTTCGGTATGGTGCTTGCGATGACGGCCTGCATGACGCACGGCGTGACGATGTGTCCCATCCCCTACTTCTCGCCACGGCTCTCGCTAGAGTGCATCAGCCGCGAGAAAATAACGGCATTTCACGGCGTACCCACGATGTTCATCGCGATGCTGGAGCACGAACTTTTCCCCAAGACTGATTTTACCCACATGCGCACCGGCATCATGGCCGGAAGCCCCTGCCCTGTAAAGGTGATGCAGGACGTCGTAGACAAGATGAATATGAAGCAGATCACTATCGTATACGGACAGACCGAGTCGTCGCCCGGATGCACCCAGAGCCGCGTAGACGATTCGGTGGAGTTGCGGGTGAATACAGTAGGAAGAGCGCTGCCCGGTATCGAGTGCAAGATCGTCGATCCGGCCACTGGTGAGGAGCTTCCCGACGGCGTGGACGGAGAGTTTGTAGCACGGGGCTACAATATCATGAAGGGCTACTACAAGATGCCCGAGGCCACCGCCGCCGCGATCGACGCTGACGGCTGGCTGCATACGGGCGACCTGGCCCGCCGGGACGCACAGGGTTACTTTAAGATCACAGGCCGCATCAAGGACATGATCATACGGGGTGGCGAGAACATATACCCAAAGGAAATAGAGGACTTCATATACACCCATCCCAAGGTTCGTGACGTGCAGGTGATCGGCGTGCCAGACGCGCAGTACGGAGAGGAGATCATGGCCTGCGTCATACTGCGCGAAGGCGAGCAACTGACCGCGGACGAACTAAAGGACTATGTGCGCACCCACATGGCCCGGCACAAGACCCCGCGGTACGTGGACTTCGTGACGGAGTTCCCTATGAACGCCGCCGGGAAAATACTCAAGTATAAGATGCGCGAGGCCGCCGTAGAGAAACTGGGACTCAAGAACGCCGGAAGTATCGAGACTGCGTAGACCCACTGCTCCGTCGATATACTCTCCGCCTGATGCAAAGCGCCGTATGACGGGGTGACCATGCTCCGCCCCGTCATACGGTACGCACTCCTATTCGTCCCATCCCAGATAACATACTGCCCATCGGTTTCTTTATTTCCAATCCTCCCCATACGACATTTTTCGCCGCATGCATATGCTACAGTTATGTGGGGTCATCTCAGATTTTCCGGGCTAATTTGTGCAGCTGCCCCATAATTCGCTA
>JAAYXU010000029.1 GCA_012515725.1 Clostridiales bacterium
GCGGGAGCTTACTCGGGAGCTGTTCGCGGCCAATGATATAGGGTTCTGATTGAGGGCATGTTAGATACCTGTGCGAGTATACTTAAATAGAAACGGGGCGGCGATGGCGTCGCCCCGTTCGCTCTTTCAGAAGGTTTTTTTCAGAAACGCTGAGATTGCAAGGAATTCCCTTAAAAATAAAGAGATCATTACTCAATTCCCAAAATCGGAGCATTAGGACAGAAATCCGCTCTTAGCAGGCGAATTTCAGGCAAACCTAACTTTGACTTTCTTTGACCATTAGAATATAATAAAATCGTCCTCAGGAGGGACAATAACAGCAAACTACATTAAGGGAGGTCATCTATATGGCAGGATTGGTACCATACCGGCGCGGCAGAAACCATTTGGTTCCCGACGATTTCTTCTCACTCTTCCGCGGCGACGATTTCTTCCGTGACTTCTTCAACACGGGATGGAACTTCGGGGGCAATGGAAATGTGCGTATCGACGTACAGGATAAGGACGACGAGTATCTGATGGAGGCCGAGCTTCCGGGCGTAAACAAGGACCAGATCAAGATAGACATCCACAACGGAGTGCTGACTCTCAGCGCCAATGAGAACTGGGAGGATCAGCGCGAGCAGGACAACTACATTTACCGTGAGCGGCGCGTGGGCCGGATCCAGCGCTCTTTCTCGCTCGAAAACGTGAAGGAGGACGCTGTAACCGCCGAATACAAGGATGGTATCCTTGCTGTTCATCTACCCAAAGCCGATCCAAAGCGCAATACCCGGCGTTCCGTCAATATCCAGTAGCGGGTAACTACCTTCTCTTTCCACGCGCCCCACGGGGCGCTTTTTCATGCTGCTAATACTCGAGCGCGCTCTCCTCGCCCCGCAGTACGCGCAGCGCTCCGGCGGCCAGCGCCAGCATCTCATCCTCGCCCGGAAACACCTTGACCGGGGCGATGAGACCGACGCGCTGCTTGATCGCGCCGGTAAAGCGCGTCGAATAGGCCAGACCGCCGGTGAGCACGATGGCGTCCACGCGGCCCTCGAGTACGGCGCTCATCGCGCCGATTTCCTTGGATACCTGGTAGGCCATCGACTCGAGAACCAGCGCGGCGTAGTCGTCGCCCTCTTTGATGAGTTTCTCGACCTTTCTTAGATCGTTTGTTCCCAGGTACGCCGTCACTCCGCCTTTCTTGGTTACGAGATCTACCAGCTCCTCCCGGGTGTACGCGCCCGTGAAACACAGATCGATCAAAGGAAGCACAGGTACCGCTCCGGTGCGCTCGGGCGTAAACGGTCCCTCGGAAAGCGCGTCGTTGACGTCGATGACACGGCCGTACCGGTGCGCGCCCACCGTGATGCCGCCGCCCAGATGCGCGACGATGAGGCGGCAGTTTTCATAGGGTTCCCCCAGATGGTGCGCGCAGCGTCGGGCGATGGCCTTCTGATTGAGCGCGTGAAACACGCTGCGCCGCTCAATGCCCGGTATGCCGGTCAGCTTGGCGTACGGGTCCATTTCGTCCACGACGATCGGATCCACGACGTAGGCGGGTATGTCCAGCTCCCGGGCGATCTCATAGGCGATGATGCCGCCCAGCGCCGACGCGTGTACGGCGGCCGCCGATCTTCCAAGATCGCCCACCATGCGCTCACCTACGATATATACGCCGCTGTCGATGGGGTCGACCAGGCCGCCCCGGCCAACCACCGCGTCCAGTGTGGAGGGGTCGATTCCGGCCATTTCGAGCATATCCATCACGACGCGCTTGCGCATCGGCAGTTGGCCCAGTATCGAGCCGGACTCGTCCAGTTCCTGCCTTCCGTGCCGCGCGATGTCCTCTGCGACGGGCGAGTCGTTCTCGTAGACCGCCGCCTTTGTGGATGTGGAGCCCGGATTGACCGCCAGTATGCGGTAGCAGTCCTTAGGCATGGCTTGCGCCCCCTTCGATGTCCATTTCAGCAAACACGCGCCCAAGCGCGGCCGTCAGATCGAGCTGCGAGCTGACCGGCTCCGCCGTACGGACGCACGCCAGTTTGCGCAGCCGCTCCAGCACCTTGGGAAAAGCGCTCTGGATACACTCGACCGCGATGAAAGCTCTGGACAGCTCTGGATTATCCGTCACAGTAACGGCAAGGCTGATGATATTAAAGCCCTCCCGCCGAACCAGCGCAGTGATCCGAGTGAGTACGCCAAACTCATTGTCCACGATGAGGCTGATGGTCTTTACGCTCTTTGCGGGCATCGCTAATCCTCCCTTTGCTTTATACAATATATCGCATTTATATACGGAATACAACAGTGAGAGGGAGCCCGGAGGAAAGCTTTTTCGCTTACAGAGATATGGTTATTCCATCATGATAAACACTGCGCAATGGAGGCAAATGACCGCAACATACGTAGAGTTGACGAGAGCATATGCGGGCCGGAAGCGGCCGCACCGGCGCGCGAGAATCGCGAGCGCGGCGGCGGGAAGCATCTTCATACCGACGAACAGCGCCGGGGAAAGCTCCAACAGCCACGCGCACAGTGGATTAGCCTCGTAGCCCGGTCCGATACGCGCGACGCCTGCGAGCGTCAGCGCGCAGTCGAGAAGCGACAGAAGTACAATCACGGGACAGATCCTTTCCTCAAGAATCGGAGCCTGCGAGCGCAGGTCCCACTACAGGATATGTCCCGGCGCGAATGCTTATAGCGGGAAATTATGGTAACGGCGTATCAGTACAGAAAGAATATGATCCCGACGGCATGGCATAGAACGGCCAGATTGATCAGCAGATGCCATACGAGATGATGATACCGAAATCCCTTGAGCGCGTAGAAAAACGCGCCCGCCGTATAGAATACGCCGCCCGCCGCGATGAGGGCGATGAGCGGCGTGGATGCCTGCCGCCATATGAGCGGAAAGAAAAACACGATGGTCCATCCCATGATGAGATAAATTGAAAGGCTGACCCGGCCGATTGGCCGGGGATGAAGCGACTTGTACAGCACGCCGAACAACACCATCGCCCACTGTACCGATACGATGACGATACCCTGCCAGCCGCTGATAATGGACAGCGCGATCGGGGTATAGGTTCCGGCGATAGCGACGAATATAAATATATGGTCGAGTATATGGAATACGTCCTTGTGCCGGGTCTCCCGCGCCATCGCGTGATACAGCGTGGAGGCGAGCAGCATCAGGAATACCGATACCATAAATATGCCCACGCCCGCGACGCTCAGCGCTCCGCCGTGTACATAGGCCCTTGCCGAGGCAAAGGGGATCAAAAGCAGCGCGACGGCCGCTATCGCGCCGTGACTGATGGCATTGGCGATCTCCTCGCCGCAGGTGTAGATATAATCCTTGCGCTTCTTCAAGATACACACTCCTCATACTGCAGGGTGGCTTCTACATTTGTTA
>JAAYXU010000251.1 GCA_012515725.1 Clostridiales bacterium
CCCGGATGGTAGAATATTTTGGGAGACGTCGGCCGCTGCGCGGTCGGACGACTACGCAGTATAAAGGGGGAGCGACATGCAGCAGCAGAGGTTCCATGATGAAGCGCTTGAACGGTTTCCGTTCCTCGGGAACATGACCGATGCCAGCCGGAAAGATTTCCGCGAAAACGCGCAGTTCCTTGAGATTCCGGCGTACTCGAACATGATCGAGGAAGGAACGCAGTGCCGGGGCGTCGTGATGGTCCTGCGCGGCGTGATCCGTGTCTATCAGCTGCGGGAGGATGGCCGGGAAATGACGCTGTACCGCGTGGGACCCGGGCAGCTGTGCGTGCTGACGGTAGCCTGTATGATGGGCGCCGTGGATTACCCGGTCATCGCCGAGGTCGAGGACGAGGACGCGCACGTCATCCTGCTGACGCAGGTGCTGTTCCGCCGTCTTTTCAATAGCGATCCTGAGTGGCAGCGCTATATATTCGGCGCGATGGCTGATCGGCTCATGGAAATAATGGTTATACTGGGCGAGGTGGTGTTCGGGCGTATGGACGAGCGGCTGGCGGCCTGGATACTGCGCCAGAGCGGCAATCCCATCGCGGCTACGCACGAGAAAATAGCCGCCGATATCGGCACGGCGCGCGAGGTGGTCAGCCGCGTTCTCAAGGACATGGAGCGGCGCGATATGATCGCGCTGTCCAGGGGACGCATCACTGTCACGAGCGAGCGAAGACTGCGGCGGCTGGTGGGCGAGTAACTGCGCTTTTTCGCAGTGACTATTGTTACGGTAAAGCGTACCCACACGGGTTAAGATATGAACGCATGGATGAGATGATTGAAAGGAGATAGCTGGATATGGCCGTTATGCATCTTACATCATCCAATTTTGATCAGGAAGTGCTGAAAAGCACGATCCCAGTATTTGTGGATCTCTGGGCGCCATGGTGCGGACCCTGCCGTATGGTAGGCCCTATACTGGAGCAGCTCGCCGGCGAGTACGAAGGCCGCATAAAGATCGGAAAGATCAACGTGGACGAAGAACCGGAGCTCGCGCGGCGTTACGGAGTTATGAGCATTCCGACGCTGCTCATGATCAAGGACGGAAAGGTCGTCGCCAAGCAGATCGGCGCGATGCCCAAACCGAAACTGGCTGCGATGATCGACGGGGTATTGTAGTCGGCAGGGCGTGAAAAGAGCCGGGAGCGCTTGCTCCGGCTCTTTTTTCACGCGTACAATCAGTCTGTAACGACCGGATATCCCTCTGCGATCCAGCCGGCGGTCATGCCCAGATGCATCGACACGGCGTCGTAGCCCAGCATCCGGAGGACCGCGGTCGTCTGCCCGGCGGTCTGGCCGGTGTAGCAGGCAATGATGAGCCTGCCCTCGGGAAGATCCCCGAAGGACTCCTGCATGCCCTGACCGAAGGGAATGTTGACGGCTCCCTCTATGTGTCCCGCCGCGAAATCCTCGGGTTTGCGGATGTCGATCACGGAGGCTTCACCCGCTTCCGCGGCCGCTTTGGCGTCGGCGAGGCCGATCTTGTAGTTCGCGTAGGGGGTGTCCGCCACATCGGCCAGGCCCTTAAAATAGGACTTGACGGCGTGCAGCAGCACAGCGTCGAAGTGTGCGCCCGCGTCGGGCAGCTCGGTAGCGGCTTCGGTCGTCACATATTTCTCATAGCCCTCGATCTTCATTGCGCCTGAGTTGAAGCCCGACTGCACAGAGTACGCGTCGATACCCAGCATCCGCATGAGCGCGACGGCCTGACCGGCGGTCTGTCCGGTGTAGCAGTATACATAGACGGGCTTGTCGGTGGGAAGAAGCGCGATCTGATCGCCCAGATCGGGACCCCACGGGGCCAGATAAGCGCCCTCGATATGACCGGCGGCATAGTCGGACTCGCTGCGTATGCTCAGTATGAAGGGCTCCTCGCCCGCGTCGATCTTCGCGAAAAGCTCATCCCATTTAATAGCGGGGTTTCCGGTGAAGTCGGCAAAGTAGCGGTTGGCGGCGGTCTTCTTGACGTAGCCGGTCCACCCGTTCTCGCTCATGCCGAACGCCAGCGATATCGCGTCGTAACCGAGGGCGCGCATGATGGCTACGGTCTGTCCGGCGGTCTGGCCGGTGTAGCAAGCCACTAAGATTTTCTTATCCTTGAATTGCTCGAACTGCTTGTGCATATCTTTGCCAAAGGGCACGTTTACAGCTCCCTCGATATGCGCGGCGGCATAGTCCTCGGCCCTGCGGATGTCCATGACGGTCAGGTCGCCAGCCTCGATGAGGGGAGCGGCGTCGGCGGACTTGATCTGGTAGCTGGCGTTGTCGGTCACCGAGCGGAAGTAGTCCTGGACAAACTTGAGCGTGGCCTTGTTGAGTTTTGCCTTTGCGTCGGGAAGCTCGTTGGGCGTGGTTTCGATATACTTTTCGTAGCCCTCGATCCTGACCGCGCCGTAGTTGAGGCCCGACTGCAGTGAGTAGGCGTCGATACCCAGCATGCGCATGAGCGCTACGGCCTGGCCTGCGGTCTGGCCCGAGTAGCAGTAGACGTACACGGGCTTATCGGTGGGCAGCATCGCCACCTTATCCGCGAGGTCGCTGCCCCACGCGGCCAGATACGCGCCTTTAATGTGACCTTGGTTGTAGACGTCGGCCTGACGTATGCTGAGTATGAAGGGATCATCCCCGGCGTCGATCTTGGCGAAAAAATCCTGCCAGGATATCGCGGGATTGCTTTCAAAGTTCGCGAAGTAGGCTTCGGCGGAGGCTTCAAGGCCCGCTCCGGTTGAGCAGCCCGCCACCGCGAGCGCCATGACAGCGGCTATCGTGATTATCAGATACTTTCTCATGGGCTTCGTCTCCCTTTCTTTCAGTTACGATGCGTCCTGCCCGCTTGGTATCTCCGGTCCTGTCGGTACCTGAGGATTCTCTACGGCGGCGTACTCTTCGAACGCGCCGTCATAGATGCGCACATCCCTGTACCCGGCGTCCTTGAGCGCGGTGTATGTCTGGGCTGCGCGTACCGAAGTCTTGCAGAAGAGGATGATCCGCATGTCGGGGTATATCTTGTTGTTCAGGTATGTGTTCTGTATGTCGCGGGGCGTCTTGTACTCGCCGTTTGGATAGTTATTCCACAGGTACTCTATATGCACCGAGCCGGGAATCGTTCCCGCTGCATACTCCTCGTCGCTGCGGGTGTCGATTATGACCGTCTTCTCGTCGGGCATGTTGATGATGCTTTTTAGGTAATCCAGCGTGACGATGGAGGCTTTACTGTACTCGCCCGCGGTATATGCCGCGGTGGTAAGAGCCGTGGATTCGCTTGTCATTTCTGCACCGGCTTCCTTGAGGGCTGTTAGGCCGCCGCTTATGACCCTGACATTGTCGTTGCCGTACATGTTCAGCGTCCACTGCGCTCGCGCGGCCTGCATATTGCTCGCGCTGTCGTATACGTAGAGCGTATCGTCCTGAGTGACCCCCGCTGCGGCCATGACCGCTTCGATCGTATCGGCTTTTGGCAGCATGTTCGGATACGGCTCGTTGACGACCAGTGACGCCATCGGGATGTTCACTGCGCCCCGGACATGGGAGAGCGCGTATTCCTCGGCCGGGCGAACGTCGACCAGCACCGCGCTATCATCTCCAAGGGCGTCCCTGGCTGTAATGATATACTCTCCGGTAGGGCCAAAGTCAAAGCTGGCGCAGCCTGCCATCAGCAGTATGAGCGCGGCGGCGACCGCCGCCAGTATCGTCTTTTTCACGTGATCGCATCCTTCCCGTTGTTGGAATCCTACAGGGCCGTTTCGATTGCTTCGCGGTTGAGCTCGCATATGATACTCTCCACTTTGCCTTCCCTGATGACCGCGACCGCCGGGCCGCTTTCGCATCCCAGCAGGCGGGCCAGACAGTCGGACTTGTATGTATCCACCTTGTGGCAGGCATACTCCCCGTGGGTCTGCGCGATCTCCTCGATCACCCGGAGAAACTCGCGCTGGTCCGCTTCAGCCGCGTTGTATACGTAGGCGATGCCGTCTCCTGCCATGATCTGGTTCTCGAATATCTCGCGCTCCGCGATGTATTTCTCGGCCATCAC
>JAAYXU010000252.1 GCA_012515725.1 Clostridiales bacterium
ATGATGAGCGACGGTCCTTTGTACGCCTCGGCCTCGGAGAGAGCCCGGACGAGCTGGCTCGCGTTCGCGCCCATCGATACCGACGCAACGTATACATAGCCATAGCTCATGGCCATGAGCCCCAGATCCTTCTTGCGCGTGCGCTTTCCAGCGGCGGCGAATTTTGCCACCGATCCGGTTGGGGTGGCCTTGGAGGACTGTCCGCCGGTGTTGCTGTAAAGCTCGGTGTCCAGAACCAGCACGTTCACATCCTCACCCATGGCAAGTACGTGATCGAGGCCGCCATATCCGATATCGTAGGCCCAGCCGTCTCCGCCGACGACCCATATGGATTTCTTAACGAACAGGTCTTTTGCGGCCAGTATGCGTTTGTATAGCGCGTCGCACTCGCAGCCGCAGTCTCCGCACTCGGCAATAGCGACGTCCAGCGCGGCCGAAAGCTTCTCGGACGCGGCGCGGCTTGCCTGCGCGTCGCACATGCCCTCGAGCCACTTAAGGCAGGCCTGCTTAAGTCCCCATTCCTCGGGCAGCTCCTTGCCGGAGAGTTCCTCAACGAGAGCCGCTAGATTGGCGCGCCGCTGGTTTATTGACAGCACCATGCCGAAACCGAACTCCGCATTGTCCTCAAAGAGGCTGTTGGCCCAGGCCGGCCCATGGCCCTTCTCATTGACGGTGTAGGGAACGGTAGGCGCACTTCCGCCCCAGATTGAAGAGCATCCGGTGGCGTTGGCAATGATCATCCGGTCGCCGAATAGCTGTGTGACAAGCTTCATGTAGGGCGTCTCGCCGCAGCCCGCGCACGCGGCCGAGAACTCGAATAGCGGTTGGCTGAACTGGGAGCTCTTGACGGTGGGCTTGCTCAGATCCACAGGGACGGAGGGCAGACCCAGCGCGTAGTCGAAGAGCGGTTGCTCGTTCATCTGAGTATCCAGCGGCTCCAGGACCAATGCCTTTTCACCCTTGCGGCCCGGGCACACATCTACGCAGTTGCCGCAGCCGGTGCAGTCCAGGGGCGATATCTGAATACGGAAACCCTTGCCGGCAAATTCCTTTCCGACGGCCGGTATCGTCCCGAAGCCTTCCGGGGCGGCGGCCTTTTCGGCGTCGCTGACGACGAATGGCCGGATCACAGCATGCGGGCATACCATCGAACACTGGTTGCACTGTATACAGTTCTCGCTGACCCATCTGGGTACGGTCACGGCGATACCGCGCTTCTCGAAGCGGGACGTCCCCAATGGGAATCGACCTGCAGCGTCGAACGCTGATACCGGCAGCGTGTCGCCCTGCTGGTGCATGATAGGCCTAACGACCGTATTTACGAACTCGTTTCCGGTTATGCGCACAGGTGCCGCGCCCTCGGTCGTAGTCGCCCAAGACTCGGGTACCGGTATCTCTGTCAGGGAGGATATTGCGTTGTCGATGGCGGCGTTGTTCATGTTGACTATGTCGTCGCCCTTCTTGCCATATGTCTTCTTTACGGCCTGCTTCATGTATTTCTCGGCGTCCTCGTAGGTTATGACGCCCGACAGCTTGAAGAAGGCGGCCATCATGACCATGTTGATGCGCCCGCCAAGTCCCGCCTCTCCGGCTACCTTGACCGCGTCGCAGTTATAGAACCTGAGGTGCTTGCGGGCGATCGTGTTCTTCAGGCTGGCAGGGAGCCGCTCCTCCATTTCCTGAGCCGACCAGGGGCTGTTGAGCAGGAATATTCCGCCGTCCTTGATTCCCTCAAGTATCTCGTAGCGGGTAACATAGCTTGGATTGTGGCAGGCTACAAAGTCGGGGTTGTCGATAAGATATGTGGAGCGAATGGGCTTATGGCCAAACCGCAGATGCGATATAGTGATACCGCCCGACTTCTTCGAGTCGTAGGCGAAATATCCCTGCGCGTACATGTCGGTGTGGTCGCCGATGATCTTGATCGAGTTCTTGTTGGCGCCTACCGTACCGTCGGAACCCAGCCCGTAAAATTTGCAGATGATGGTTCCTTTGGGCGCGGAGTTGATGAATTCGTTAATGGGAAGCGAGGTTCCCGTCACGTCGTCGTTAATGCCTACCGTGAAATGGTTCCGAGGCTGGGGAGCCTTGAGGTTCTCAAATATCGCGCCCACCATCGACGGCGTGAATTCCTTGCTGCCCAGTCCGTAGCGTCCGCCGACCACGACGTCCATAGCGCGTCCGGCCTCGCGCAGCGCGGCGACGACGTCGGTGTAGAGAGGTTCTCCGACCGAACCGGCTTCCTTGGTCCGATCCATCACCGCGATCCTCCTGACGCTCTCGGGTATGACCTTGACGAAGTCAGCGACCGAGAAGGGACGGTACAGGCGAACCTTGAGCACGCCAACCTTCTCACCGCGGCCGCAGAGGTACTCGACCGTCTCGTCGGCGGTATCCGCGCCGCTTCCCATGATAACGATAATATCCCGGGCGTCGGGAGCTCCCACATAATCGAACAGATGGTACTCGCGGCCTACGAGGGCCGAAACCTCGGCCATGACGTCGGCTACTATGGCCGGCGTTGCGTTGTAATACTGGTTGGCTGCTTCGCGGCCCTGGAAGTAAATGTCCGGGTTCTGGGCTGTGCCCTGCTGGTGCGGATGCTCGGGATTGAGCGCTCTCTCACGGAACGCGTTGACCTTATCCCATGGGATCAGCTTCTTCATGTCCTCATAGTCGATGACGTCGATCTTCTGTATCTCGTGGGAGGTACGGAAGCCGTCGAAGAAATGCACGAAGGGCACCGAGGCGCGCAGCGTCGCTAGATGGGATATGAGCGCCATATCCATGACTTCCTGCACGCTGGCGGAGGTTAGCATCGCAAATCCGGTCTGGCGGGCGGCCATTACGTCCGCATGATCGCCGAATATCGACAGCGCGTGGGCGGCCAGCGCTCGGGCGCTCACATGAAATACGCAGGGCAGCAGCTCTCCGGCGATCTTGTACATATTAGGGATCATGAGCAGCAGGCCCTGTGACGCTGTGAACGTCGTGGTAAATGCTCCGGCGGCCAGCGATCCGTGCAGTGCTCCTGCTGCGCCGGCCTCAGACTGCAGCTCGCTGACGCGCAGCTGCTGACCGAACAGGTTCTTACGCCCGTACGCCGCCCAGGTGTCGGCTATCTCAGCCATCGGCGATGAGGGCGTGATGGGAAATATAGCCGCCACATCGCTGAACGCATAGGCTACGTGACTAGCGGCGGTATTCCCATCCATGGTTTGTTTTTGGGCCATTTTTAGACCTCCTTCATATTGTAAAGGGATATGGGATTATAGGCGGGTTGCCCGTATAGATAAGCGCAATAATCCAAGCTATTATAAGCATAACCCATATACTGTGTCAAGGAAACCAAGACAAAACAGGGGATTTCCGCACCGGATAACCCCCGGAGTGCGTTGTGCAGCCGATGAGGGGAAATTCTCCGGTCGTTCCCCGGTCATATGACGGCGTCGTCCATCTCCATACGCACGACCATAACCTCGCTTGCGAATTCCTCGACCGGCAGGTTGAATAGATGTAAATACGGCTTTTCGGTCCACAGCCACGGGATAAGCTCCACGCTCCCGTCAATTTCCCTGCCGTCGTTGAGCAGCGTGATGCGGGAGGGCCGGACAGTCAGCGGGCGCAGCGAGAAGCCGCATGTCTGAGGTGGGGCGCACAGGCAGGCATAGAGGGTATTACCCCGCCGCGTCATGAGCGCTTCGTCCTTCATGACCCACGAACCGCCCGAGGGGCTGCTCTGCAGCAGGTGGCTGGCCGGAAGCGTATCCCGGAAGGCTTCGCCTACTCTTGCGTACCAGTCGCCGATGGCGGCGAAGGCCTTTTTGTAAGGCTCCGCGATGCTTCCGTCGGCGCAAGGCCCCACGTTCAATAGATAGTTGCCGCCCAGGCACAGCGTCCGGGCGATGCTCTCCATCATGAATCGGACGGTATAGTAGTCCTCCCGCTCCCGGTATCCCCAGCTCTGTCGGCCCAGAGACTGGCAGGCCTGGGTGGGCCGGGAGTAGGACATGCTCTCGGGCAGCTTGCGCTCGGGCGTGTCATAGTCGCCCGGCCCGGGCCCCCGGTCGTTGATGACCATCTGGGGATGAAGCCGTCGCAGAGTCTCGTTGATGGACGGATCGTCAAACCCCGCCACATTGACGTCCCAGAAAAACTGCCAGATCGTACCGTATCTGGTGCACAGCTCGACCACCTGGTTGCGGACATATTCGAGGTATCGCTCCTCATCGGGCTCGTCGCCGGGCCTGGGCCCGAACATCTCATGGTGGCGGCCTTGGTTGGGGTAGTTTTTATGATGCCAGTCGGGCAGTGAGTAATAAATGCCCAGCTTCACGTTCCTCCTGGCGCAGGCGTTGGCCAGCATATCCAGCACATCGCGGCCGTAGGGGGTATTGGTGATCTTATAGTCGGAATACGCGGTGTCGTACATGCAGAAGCCGTCATGATGCTTGGCCGTAAAGACGACCGAGTCCATATGGGCCGACTCGCATAGATCAAGCCACGTATCCGGATCGTATGCAGTGGGGTTGAAGGAGTGCATGAGCGGCTCGTAATCAGCGCGCTTCATACTGCCCCGCCATAGTAACTGCTCATGCCAGGCAGGCAGCGCATAGAGACCCCAGTGAACGAACATGCCCAGCCGACTGTGGAAAAACCAGTCTCTCTCATCTCCGAATAGCTTCATTAATAGCTTCCTCCTATCGGATAATAGCAGTTTTACAGGGGCTGCTGCGACCGGCAAGAACCGGCGGACGCCGCTCTATAGCGGCCATGCCGATCTCTATGTCCTCGCGCGCCTCCTGTGGGGTCAGACACCCGACTGTTACCATGTCGCAGTCGCGCAGCACGGAGTAGTTGAACGTAATACCCACAAACGGTGTGCACCGGCCCGCGGCCATGGGCTTGATGGTCATCACGGGCTTTTTTGCCGACCAGATGATCCTGTGTACCGACTCTATCTCGACCTGCATCAGGAAGCCCATGCAGTTGAATATCTGGATATATGTTTCCACATCGTATTCGTTGGCGTCGGCGTAGAGCACAAGCTCAGGCATGTGGGCTGAGAGCCCCGGGATCATATCGTGATCGCGTATCATCCGCAGGTAATCGGGCAGCCGGGGCATGGCGCGGAGGTTTTTGTTGACGAGCTGTTCGGCGGAGCTGTGATGGATGAGGCAGAAATCCGCGCCAAGTTTTTTACAGGCCGCTATTTTTTCCTCGGCCTCCCTGCGCCCGGCAGCGGTGTCGTCCACGTTGAGCGTCGGGGTATCGATGCGGATCATTCCGCGGCCGACCGTATCCTCGGCCATCCGGATGGCGTCGTCGAGGAGCGGCGCGCCCAATATGGGCCCCATGACGGCGTCCACTCCGGACTGCAGACAGGGAATGAACACGTCGGAGACGGATCGGGCGCCGTCGTGCAGGTTCCTGATGAGGCTGTCAGCGGCAGCGCCGGTATGGCTGTAGCCCAAGAGCCAGTTGGTGCCGATGATCATGCGCGGTAGCGAACGGCCGCCTACCATCGTCCGGGGAAACTTTATGGACTCCATATCTTTCACCCTCATTCTATCAGAATGGCCTGACCGGATGCTTCCGAACTATTGAGAAATTGCGTCGCCTGGCTTGGGAACTATATGCCGCATGGATGCGTCGTACGTACTGTAATAATACCATGTTTCGCGTTGCCGGGAAAGCACCGTTTCGCTAAATGCGCCTGATCAACTGATTATACGCTTTGCGGCAGCGGAAAAATAGGGGAGGGGAAAAGCGTCTGTGGAGCATAAGAAAACAGCAAAACAGCTGCTCTCTATGACTTCTAAAAACAATTCCCAACGCATCTATCGCGTGTCGGCAGCATTTCTAGCACTTATATTCCTTTTAACGCTGACCGCCTGTGGGCGGTTCA
>JAAYXU010000253.1 GCA_012515725.1 Clostridiales bacterium
CCTGCTGGAGGCAGGGCACATGCGCCTGTTCTCGGAGCTTAACAGGGATGTCGCGTATATGGCTTGCCCGCGGGTGGAGCAGTCGCTCACCACGTCCCGGGTGCTGGTCATGGAGTACGTCGATGGCGTCCCCATCGACCAGACCGACGCGCTAACCGGGCTCGGTTACGATATGGGCGACATTGGCCGCAAGCTCGCTGCGGGCTATGTACGGCAGATACTGGACGACGGTTTTTTCCACGCCGATCCGCATCCGGGCAATCTTAGGATCCGGGAAGGGCGCATCGTGTGGCTCGATCTGGGCATGATGGGAAAGCTCTCGGCCTACGACAGGCAGATGATCCGCGAAGCCGCTCTGGCCGTCGTGCGCCGCGACGCCGAGGCGCTGGAGCGGTTCCTGCTTGCGGTCGGACGGCCCTCGGGCGAATCCAACCACAGCAGGCTTTATGGCGATATAGACGAGCTGCTCGCCCGTTACGGCGATATGCCGCTCGGAGAGCTAAATATCGGCAGGATACTGGGTGAGTTTGTCACGCTTGCGCGCGCGAGCGGCATACGGATGCCGCCAGCGTACACGATGCTGGGACGCGGCGTCATGACGCTGGAGGGAGTGCTGCAGAGAATCTCTCCCGAAACAAGCTTCGTTGCAATACTGGCCGGCCATATCGCGGGGGACGCCGTTGACTGGGAAAAGGAAATCCAGCATATCGGCCGAGCGCTCGTTCATTCGGGCCGCAAATCGGTCGAGCTTCCCGGACAGCTTTCGGATCTCATCCGCAGAACGCTCAAGGGGCAAACGCGCCTCAATGTGGAGATAGCCGCATCAAACGAGCCTTTGCATGCCCTCAACGCGATGGTGAACCGCATCGTGATCGCGCTGCTGGACGCGGCGATGCTGCTTGGGAGCTGCCTTCTTTGCACGACGGCGATGCAGCCGCGGATACTCGATATACCGCTTTTGGGCGTGGCGGGCTTTGCGGGCGCGTCGGTTCTGGGAGTGTGGCTGATAGTGCAGATACTGCGAAAAAGGCGGCTCAGATAGACTCAAATCGTATTCTTCTTATATTTTCATAGGCCATCTTTTTTATATACGATTTATTGAATATTTATACAAATTTTATTTACAATATGTTTGAAACAAAGCCCGGCAGCGTATATAAGTATCGATATAGTATGAGGAGGATACCATGCTTCCGGGTGTTTTTAATCAGGTACAGGTTATCCGAAACGGGCTTGACAAGGCCTGGGTCAACCATCAGGTGATCGCGAACAATATCGCCAACGCCGAGACCCCCGGGTATACCGCTCAGAGGATAGAGGCAAGGGCGTCGGGCGAGGGCGTGAAAGAAGGCTCGACCCGCTGGGAATATGAGATCGCCATGTCGGCCGATCCGGCCGACGCGAACGGCAATAACGTCAATATGGAAAAGGAAATGGCGGAGCTCGCGAAAAACAGCCTCGCTTACAACGCGCTCGTACGCAAGATAGCGATGGAGCTGCGCCAGATTGAGGCCGCGATTAACGAAGGGAGATAGCATTGAGCATCACGCAGAGCGCGATTGGCATCAGCATGAGCGGACTTGCCGCGCAGCGCGCCCGCATGGAGGTCATCGCACAGAATATCGCAAACGCCGATACGATCAGAACTGACGAAGCGGAGCCTTACCGCAGGCGCGCCGTAGCGCTCTCCCCCGGGGAAACGCTTACGTTCGATCAGTATCTTGAGGGAGAGTACGCTCCCGGGGTCGCGGTGTCGGATATAGGCGGCGACGAATCCCCGTTCCGCGTCCAATACGATCCGGGAAACCCCTACGCGGACGAAAACGGCTTTATCACGATGTCCAACGTGGACACGACGCGTGAGATTCTGGATCTGATGGCGGCCACACGCTCCTACGAAGCCAATCTGACCGCCATGAACGCCACGAAAAGCCTGCTGACCAAAACGCTGGAGATCGGCCTCTGACTCCTTTTTTAATCAGCGGTTCATAAACGGAATATTGCCGGTACCGTACATTCTTTGGTATCGGATCAGTTAGCCCGCGAGCCGGCCTGCCCAGGCACGCCGTCCGCGCGTCCCATAAAGGAGGAATACCATATGATCGAGAGCCTGCTAGGCGCACAAAACGCGCAGCGAGTCGGACAACTGCTGCCCGGAATCGAAAAAGGCGGCGAACCTGACGCCTTCGCGCATATATTGAAGGATCTGCTGTCGGCCGAAAACACCAATAACATGAGCACCGAGGAGATCATCGCGGGTGATATCAATAACCTGGCCGCCGCGATGGTCGATATGGCGCAGGCTGATCTGACGCTCCAGTATACGCTGCAGGTGCGCAACAAGGTCGTCGAGGCGTATCAGGAAATTATGAGGATGCAGGTATAAGGGGCGAAAATGAGCGTATCTTCGTTGTTTGGGAAGCTCAGGGGATTCTGGACGCAGATGGATTCGGCAAAGCGCAAGCGGCTCGTCGTGGTCGCCGTGCTGCTCATTGCCGTGCTGTCGCTGACTACGGCGCTTGTGAACCGGACGCAGTATTCGGTACTGTACACCGGGCTTTCCACCGCGGAGGCGGGAGAGATATACCAGAGGCTTACGGACATGGGAGTGGACGTACGGCTGCAGGGTGAGACGACCCTGCTCGTGGACGCCCGGAGAGAAGAGGATTGCCGCATGCTGTTGGCGGTGGAGGGCTATCCCCGTTCGGGGTTCAGCTATGACCTCTATATGAACAACTCCACGCTGGGAACCACCGAGTCCGAGCGGGACAAGATCATGGTATTCCAGCTGCAGGACAGGCTGCAAAACACTATTAAAACGCTCGCGGGCGTCAAAAGCGCAATCGTGACGCTGAGCATTCCCGATAACGATATATTCG
>JAAYXU010000254.1 GCA_012515725.1 Clostridiales bacterium
CGTTTGTGCGCATGGTCGGCACGCTGGAGATCGCGTCCGGCGGCGCGCTCTCGCTTCGGATTGACACCGAAAACGCTGTGATAGCGGAGCGCATATTTCGGCTCATACGGGACCGATACGATGTAGCTGCCCAGATCGTGCTCCACGAGGTGCGCCGATTGGGACGGCGTACCCGGTATACGGTGCGGGTCCCCGACAGCTCGATCGCCCGCAGAATACTTGGCGATACAGGCGTACTAATCCAGGAGGAAGCCGGGCCGCGCATCGAGGCTGGTATGCCCGCGGATCTTGTGCGGCGGGACTGCTGCCGCCGGGCTTACCTTCTGGGCGCTTTTCTTGCTGCGGGATCGGTCGCGAATCCAGAACGGAGCTATCACGCCGAATTCGTTGTGTCGGACAGGGACGCGGCCCGCAGCCTGATGCTGATGCTGCGTGCTTTTCAACTGAATGTAAAAATGATGTCCCGTAAGGGCACTTTTGTGGTATACTTAAAGGAGAGTGAGCACATCGTCGCGCTGCTCAGCCTCATCGGGGCCACTACCGCGCTGCTGGAGCTGGAAAACGTGCGGGTATACCGGGAGATCCGCAACGAGGTCAACCGCGCCGTCAACTGCGACACCGCCAACCTCCGCAAGAGCGATCGGGCTGCCGCGCGGCAGATCGAGCTCATCCGGTACATCGAGGCGGCCGGAGCGTTCCCGGCGCTCAGTAAACCGCTGCGTTTGGTAGCGGAGCTTCGGCTGGAATATCCCGAAGCGACGCTCCAAGATCTGGCCGACATGGTACCGGAGCTGACACGGTCGGGAGTCAACCATCGTCTGCGGAGGCTGTGCGCCTTCGCCAAGGAGCTTCAGGAAAGAAGGGGGAGCAACGATGATCCGAAAGACCATGACCATTGAAAATTTCGAGGGGCTTCAGTCGCGTCCCGCGGCGCTGCTTGTACAGGTGGCCGGGAAATTCACATCCACCATCTGGATAGAGCAGGGCAGCAAGCGCGTAAACGCCAAGTCGATCATGGGTGTGCTGTCTCTGCGTCTCGTTAGGGGGGACGAGTTCCAGATCGTAGCCCGCGGGGACGACGAGAAACAGGCGGTGGCCGCGCTTACCCGGCTAGTGGAGACCGGTTCCGCCGAATAAGAGCGAGCTGCTTCCGCTTCGTCCGGATGTATTCGGCGAATGGCAGAGCATGGAAACCGCCGATATTCGGCGGTTTTTTTGCAGTCGCAGTATGTTTTTGGGTTGGTTGACCAAATACGCAGAGCCGGACTACCGCGTGAAGTCCGCATGGAGAGTAAATAAACAAAAACCGGAAGGCAGGAGGATGCTAGCGCATTATGACACCGTTTACCCATCTGCACGTACACACCGAATACAGCCTGCTGGACGGCTCGGCCCGTATCCCGGCGCTCGTCGCCCGGTGCAAGGCGGCGGGCATGGACGCGTTGGCTATAACCGACCACGGCGTCATGTACGGAGCGGTGGATTTCTATAAGGCCGCCGTGGCAGAGGGCATCCGGCCCATCATCGGATGCGAGGTGTACATGGCTGCCCGCCGCATGACCGATATGGAGAGCACCGACCGGGAGTCTGCGCACCTCGTGCTGCTGGCAGAGGACCAAACCGGATACCGGAATCTTGTCAAGCTCGTATCGATGGGCTTTACGCAGGGCTTTTACTATAAGCCGCGCATCGACTATGATACCCTTGCGCGGCATGCCCGGGGGCTCATCTGCCTGTCGGCCTGTCTGGCGGGCGACATACCGCGCCTCCTATCGGAGGGCCGCTATGATTCGGCCCGCGAGCTGGCACTACGCCTGTCGGCGATGTTCGGGCCCGAGCGCTTCTATCTGGAGATGCAGGATCACGGCATCCCCGAGCAGCGGCAGATGAACGCCGAGCTAAAGCGCCTTTCTGACGAAACCGGCATACCGCTCGTCGCTACAAACGATGTGCACTATGTCGAACGGGATGACAGCGAGGCGCACGACGTACTCCTGTGCATACAGACCGGAAAGACCGTGGACGATACGGACAGGCTTCGCTTCGAGACACGGGAGTTTTACCTCAAGACCCCCGAGGAAATGGAGACGCTGTTCTCCTGGTGCCCCGAAGCGCTCGAAAATACCAGCCGCGTCGCGCAGCGATGCAAGGTCGACTTTGATTTTAGCAAGACCCACTTGCCCGCGTTCCAGCTGGAAGAAGGCATGGACCACGCGGAGTACCTGAGGCGGCTGTGCGAGGAAGGTCTCCGCCGCCGCTTCAAGAATCCCGCCCCGGAGCTCTATGAGCGTCTGCGCTACGAGCTCGATACCGTCATACGCATGGGATACACGGATTACTTCCTCATCGTGTGGGACTTTATCCGCAAGGCGCGCGAGATGGGTATCGAAGTAGGACCGGGACGCGGCAGCGGATCGGGCAGTCTGGCCGCGTACTGTCTGGAGATAACCGAGGTGGATCCCATTCGGTTCAAGCTGCTTTTCGAGCGGTTTCTGAACCCGGAGCGCATATCGATGCCCGACTTCGACGTGGATTTCTGCTACGAGCGGCGGCAGGAAGTCATCGACTACGTCGTGGAGAAGTACGGACAAGACCGGGTGACCCAGATCATCACATTTGGCACAATGGCGGCCCGGGCCGCGATTCGCGACGTGGGGCGCGCGCTCAATATGAGCTACGGCGACGTGGATAGGATAGCCAAGATGGTACCCATGCAGCTGGGCATCACGCTCGAAAAGGCGCAGGAGATAAATCCCCAGCTCCGGGAGCGGATGGAGGCCGATCCCCAGGTCAAAAGACTGGTGGATATGGCGACCAGGCTGGAGGGACTCCCGCGACACGCTTCCACACACGCGGCGGGCATCGTCATATTCAATGGACCGGCTACCGACTACGTGCCGCTGCAGCGCAACGGCGACATAGTTACCACCCAGTTCCCGTGGACCACAATCGAGGAGCTGGGCTTACTCAAGATGGATTTCCTGGGACTGCGTACGCTCACCGTAATACGCGACGCGGCTGATATGGTGCGCGAGGGCAGGGGAGTTGCGCTAGATATACGCAACCTCGACCTCGGCGATCCTGCGGTCTACCGGCTCATATCCGAGGGCGATACCGACGGAGTATTTCAGCTCGAGAGCGCCGGTATGCGCGCGTTCATGCGCGAGCTCGCCCCCGACCGGTTCGAGGACATCATCGCGGGCATATCGCTGTACCGGCCGGGGCCTATGGATTTCATTCCCCGGTATCTGGAGGGTAAGAGAAATCCGGAATCTACGCACTACGACCACCCGCTCATGGTTGACGCGCTGTCGGAAACGTACGGGTGCATGGTATACCAGGAGCAGGTTATGCAGATCGTGCGCGACATGGCCGGCTACTCGATGGGCCGCTCGGATCTGGTTCGGCGGGCGATGGCGAAAAAGAAACACCACGTCATGGAGGAGGAGCGAAGGAATTTCGTATACGGACTCGAGCAGGATGGAAAGATCGTCGTTCCCGGCGCAATACGCAACGGCGTTCCCGAGGAAGTTGCCCACAAGGTGTTCGACGAGATGATGGACTTTGCCAGCTACGCTTTTCCCAAGGGACACGCCACAGCGTACGCGATCGTCGCCTACCGGACCGCGTGGCTTAAGTGCCATTATCCGGTTGAGTTCATGGCGGCGCTCATGAACAGCGTCATGGGCCAGTCGGGCAAGATCGCGGCCTATATCCAGTACTGCCGCCGCCACGGTATCGAGGTGCTCCCGCCCGATGTCAACGAATCGGGTGTGCGCTTTACTGTGGAGGGGAGGAATATCAGATTTGGCCTGGCAGCCATACGCAACGTCGGACAGAGCGCGGTGCGCGCTGTGATCGCCGAGCGTGAAAGGGGCGGCCCATACCGCGATATGGGCGATTTCTGCGAGCGGGTCGGGGGGGACGCGCTCAACAAGCGAATGCTCGAGTCGCTCATCAAGGCGGGAGCTTTCGACGGAACCGGCGCACGGCGCTCCCAGCTCATGAGCGTGTTCGAGAGCGTTTTGGACGGCGTTCACAGGGACCGGCAGCGTAATGTAAAAGGGCAGATCTCTCTATTTGACCTGGCGGGTGACGACGAGAGCGAGTTCATGGTCATGCCTGCGTTGCCCCAGATTCCTGAGCACCCCTCGCGCGTGCTTCTGGCTATGGAGAAGGAGATGACCGGTGTTTATATTAGCGGTCATCCGCTGGGAGAGTACCGGGACGAGATGCAGCGCTTCACAATCAACTCGCTGATGTTCAGCGGCGCGGATGAGGAAGAAGGGCAGGACGCCCGGACTCCCGAGGTCAAGGACGGCCAACCGGTGGAGATGGCGGGCATCATTACCGACAAGAGCCTCAAGTCTACCCGCAGCAATGAAATGATGGCTTTCGTGACGCTGGAGGATCTGTAC
The DNA here is from genome assembly GCA_012515725.1 of Clostridiales bacterium. Lineage (GTDB taxonomy): Bacteria > Bacillota > Clostridia > Christensenellales > UMGS416 > JAAYXU01. The sequence goes on from JAAYXU010000254.1 coordinate 4,419, forward strand.
GGCTCCGTGGAGGTTATTGTCTTTCCGGCGGTCATGCGCCGCTGCGAGGGATTTCTGGAGACCGACAGCGTGGTCGCGGTCGCGGGCAGGGTCTCGATACGGGAGGGAGAGGACGCAAAGCTGATTGCCGACAGCTTCCGGCCGCTCGCGGGCGCGGTGCCTGGAGAGGCCCGGTCGGCCGGTACCCGGGTGCTGCTGACGTTTTCGGAGCGTATGCGCGACTTCGTATGCGAGGCGGCGATAGGGGCCGCTGCGAGGTACCCGGGCGCGTGCCCTGTATGGATCGACGACCACCGTACGGGACGGCGTTACCGGCTTAACAAGGATCACTGGATCGAGGCAACCGAGGACGCGCTCATGTGCCTGCGCGATATACTGGGGACGGACAGCGTGCGCTGCGTGACCGATGAGTGAATAAAAATGATAGAAATATAGGGGCTGCCTATGGAATTATCAATTGGCGCTGTGTTATAATAGGAAAAGTTTCGGGCTGAAGGGAGGATTTCCGGTGGAAGAAGATTATATATCGGGGGAGTATATCTGCGTGAAAGCCCTCGAGAACGGAGTGCAGGTCATCGGAATGACCCGCGGAAGAGATACGCGGTTCCATCACACAGAGAAGATGGACGCCGGGGAGGTTGTGCTCGCTCAGTTTACCCAGAATACTTCGGCGATTAAGATTCGGGGAAGGGCGCTCATCATCACCCGGCACGGACAGATCGAGTCCGGGAAATGAACCGGCCCCTCTTTCCGGGCATACGAATGAAAGAAAGGAAGCCGCCTCGGGAGGAACGACCATGAAAAAGATAGGAATACTGACAAGTGGAGGAGATGCGCCCGGCATGAACGCGGCTATATGGGCGGCCGTGAAGAGGGCGCGTTCCTATGATATGACAGTACTGGGCGTACAGGACGGGTATCGCGGGCTACTGGAGCGGCGCGTGGAGGATCTGACGAACCGCGACCTTAGCGATATTATGCATAGGGGGGGCACTTTCCTGGGGACCGCTCGCTGCCTGGAGATGCTCACCGAGGAGGGCCGCAGCCGTGCGGTGCACAACATCCATGATTACGGTATAGAGGGGCTCATTGTGATCGGCGGGGACGGCTCATTCCGGGGCGCTGAGATCCTCAGCGAGCGCGGCGTGCCAACCGTGGGGCTGCCTGGAACGATCGACAACGATTTGGCCTATACCGATTACTCGATAGGGTTTGATACAGCGTGCAATACCGCGATCGGCGAGATCATGAAGATCAAGGACACGATGACCTCTCACGACCGGGTCGCGGTCATCGAGGTCATGGGCAGGCACTGCGGCGACATCGCCCTGACCGTGTCCCTGGCTGTGGCCGCCGACTATGTGCTGCTGCCCGAGGTGTCCTACGAGACCGAGTACGATATAGACAATCTGTCCCATTTCCTGCTCAATATCAAAAAGCAGGGCCGGGATTCAAGCCTCATCATCATGGCTGAGGGTGTCAACTGGAACGAAAAGAACCGCGCCGAGATACTGATGAATCGTTTAACCGAGCGAACTGGTCTAGACATCCGGGCCACTGTGCTGGGACATACGCAACGGGGAGGCCCGCCCAGCGCATTCGACAGCCGTATCGCGATACTGATGGGCGTGCGGGCTGTTGAGCTATTAAAGGAAGGCATGGGAAACCGCGTGGTGGGTATCATCGAAAACCGGATCGTCGACATCAATATTAAACAAGCGTTGGACATGCCTCCGCGCTTCAACGAGGAGCTGTACGGGATGGCACGCATGCTGTCCCTCAGCTGAGAAGAAGACAATCAAAGGCGCCCCTCAACCGTTTCACATACCGTTTGTCTGCGATACGGGCGGGAGGGGCGTCTTTTTGTTTGGTCCGGAGCTATGCGAAAGGCTGAAACAACATTTCGTTACGTGCGGAAGACTATGAAAAATATGTACTGATTTTAGATAAATGGCATTGGTGTGAGCGTATATATATGTTATACTATACCTATAATTCGTTCGGGGAGGGGGTATGCGGATGGCGGCAGTTCGGAGGGAAAGACGCTTGCGCGCCATACTGGCGCTGCTGGATCCGCAAAAGGTAAAGACCTCTCTGGTGCTGATGGTGGGCATGTTGTTTGTCAGCGGATTGGTACTGATGTCGGCTTATCTGCAGGCCCGCAAACAGATGGAGGATACCAGCCGGGCTCTTGTCGCCAGACGCGCCGCCGAGAACGCGGTACTGCTGGACCGTAGCCTTAGGAACTTCCAGCAGACGCTGTACTCTCTGGCCGTTGACAAGGATATTTTCTGGCTGAAAAACTGGAATCAATATGAGGATACCAAAA
>JAAYXU010000255.1 GCA_012515725.1 Clostridiales bacterium
CTCCGCCTGCCCCATATCGGGGTACTCGATGCGCTCGTGGAATACGCCGTTGAGCGTGGTCCGGAACGCCCTTACGATCACCTCAAGATCGCGCAGCGTCAGCGGACATTCGCTGAACTGTCCGTCGTCCATCTTGCCGCGTATGATGCTGCGGATGAGCTCCTCAACCTTCTGGGGGGAGGGCTTGTTGAGCGAACGGACGGCGGCCTCCACCGAATCGGCTAGCATCAGTATCGCCGCCTCGCGGGTCTGGGGCCTGGGCCCCTCGTAGCGGAAGTCCTGAATATCTATCTCGTCCTTATTCTGGGACGCTTCCTTCATTTTATGATAGAAGTAGGAGACGGGCGTCGTGCCGTGGTGCTGCACGATGGCGTCGCGTATGGGCGCAGGCAGGCGATGCTCCCGCGCCAGCGCCAGCCCTTCGCGTATGTGCGCCGTAATGATCCGGGTGGACAGCTCCGGCGAAATGCTATCGTGCGGGTTCTCGGGCCCGATCTGGTTCTCCCCGAAGAAGTACGGACGGGTCAGCTTGCCGATATCGTGGTAATACGCGCCGGCGCGGGCCAGCAGCACGTCGGCCCCAATGGCCTCGGCCGCGCTTTCGGCGAGATTGCCCACGATAATGCTGTGATGATAGCTACCCGGCGCTTCCAGCAGCAGCCTTTTTAGAAGCGGCTGGTTCGGGTTGGCGAGCTCGAGCAGCTTCATGGGCGTGACCAGGCCAAATACCGACTCCCACATCGGCATTGTGCCGATCGCGAAGAACGACGCGACGATACCAGCGGCAAGGCCCATCGCCATGCTCAGAAGCAGCGGCTCCCAGCCGATCCGGGACATGAGATCGAAAGCGCCCAGGATGACCGCGCCCACAACGCCCATCGCCGCGCCCGCGTACAGGAATGTGGTTCGCTGCGGCGAATGGCTCACTATGTATATACCCAGCGTTCCGCTGACCAGCACCGACGCTGTCAGGGCCAGCGCCCCCGTGGATATGCCGCTGCGTCCGCCCCCCGAGAGGAAGGCTGCTATAACTGCCCACAGCATATTGAGTATGAGCGCCGAGCGGCGGTTAATGAGAACCGCGACAAGCAACACGCCCATGCCCATGGGCTGAAGGCTTGGATGAATCTGGTTAGCGCCCCACGCGGTCAACAGAACCAGCAGGTGTATAAGGCACAGCACTGAAAATCTGCGTATGTCTGCGAGCGTCTCCCGCTCGAAGAGCATGAGGCACAGCGCTGTCGTGGATAGGATGAGCAGCGTGAAAGCGATGAGTCCCGACAGTATCCGCCAGTCGACGCCCTCCTTGCGGATAAGTCCTAGCTCCTCGAGCATCAGGTACTGGGCGTGGGTGACGGGCTCGCCTTCCCGGACGATGTTCTGGCCCCTCTTGTATACGATTTTGGCCACCGCGGCCTCAGCCTGATCCCGTGCGTCCTCGGTAGCGTCCTTGTCATAGAGAAAGTTGGCCTGCATATAGCTCGAAATAATGTTCATGCCCAGCCGCTGAGTCTGCTGGGAAAACCCATGGACAGGACTCATGAGCTCGCTGCTCATCTGAGATATACGGTTTTGCAGGTACTCGCTCTTTATGCCGCTCTGCATCGCGGTGGAAACAAGCTGGCTGACTTCGTTTTTGAGGCTCTCATACTCGCCCTCCGCAAGCGTTACCAGATGGATGATGTCCTCCCGCGTAAAGCTGATGGGCAGTATATCGCTGCATTCGTCAATAAATTCATCGGTATACTCGATGGGATCATCTATCGGTACCGGGGTGGGAGCGGGCGTGGGAGACGGCGTGGGCCTGGCTGTCGCCGCTCCGGTCCCGGTGGGTGCGAGCGGCGCGGCCTCGCGCTCCTGGCGTATGCGCTCCTGCTCGTTATACGCCTCGATGGCCTCCTGGCGCTCGGCGATGACCGCTTCCAGCACCGACTGGCCGAACGCGCGCACATCATCCATCGCGATGAAGCACTGCTCAATTCTCGTGATAACGTCCTTGGTCACGTTATCGTCCTGCCGGTACTTGTCCTCCACATTATCGCGGGCAGCCTGCTTGTTCTTCTCGGTCGTATACTTGTCCTCGATGTCACGGGGGGCCTTGATGTCGGTGCCCACGTCGCCCTCACGGATCGAGTACTGAAAGGGAAGCGCCGCAAGGTACAGCACCGATCCCGTCACCGCCAGTACGACCCCAAGCAGCAGCACGCGCACCAGTATATCGCGCAGACTGCCGCCCGCGCGCTTAACATGGGTCCTGTCTTTCCTGCGCTCTCTGCTCATGAGTTCCCCCGGCTGGCCGGGCGTCCTTTCTGCCGTTTGCTCCGCTCCTCGTATGCGCGGATGATGCTCTGGACGAGCTCATGGCGCACCACGTCCCGCGCCGTCAGGTTGACTACCGCTATATCCTTGATGCCCGCAAGGATCCGGGCCGCGTCCTGCAGGCCCGAGCGCTTCTCGGGCGGAAGGTCTATCTGGGTGACGTCTCCGTTTATGATCATCTTGGAGCCCATTCCAAGCCTCGTCAGGAACATCTTCATCTGCTCGGGCGTCGTGTTCTGCGCCTCGTCGAGTATGACGAAGGATTCATTAAGCGTGCGGCCGCGCATATATGCCATAGGCGCGACCTCGATAACGCCCCGCTCGGAGTGACGGGCAAACGCCTCGGCTCCGATCATCTCATACAGCGCGTCGTACAGCGGGCGCAGGTAGGGATCCACCTTGTTTTGCAGATCGCCGGGCAGGAAGCCAAGTTTCTCACCGGCCTCAACCGCGGGCCGTGTCAGTATGATCCGCGAAACTTCCTTGTTCTTCAGCGCCAGCACGGCCATCGCCATGGCCAGATATGTCTTTCCGGTTCCGGCCGGGCCGATCGAGAAAACCATGGTATTCTTGCGAATGGCCTCGATATACTTGCGCTGTCCCATTGTCTTGCATTTGATGGGCTTCCCCTTGTAGGTGACAAGCACCACGTCCGACATGATCTCGGATATTAGATCGGCGTTTCCTTCACGGGCCAGCTCGATCGCGTAGCGTATACGCGACTTGTCGATCGGCTCACGCCTGTTTATCATTTCCAGCAGCTTAACGATTACCTCGCGGGCTACGTCCACGCTGCCCTCGCTCCCGCTGATGGCGAGCTGGCGATCGCGAGCGCTGATTTTTACGCCTGTCTCGGCCTCCAGCACGCGCATATTCTCATCGTAACTACCAAAGATTTCAATCAGTTCATCCATAGAATCCAGTTCTACGGTTTTCTCATAGGTGGTGGTTGTCAAGCAGCAGCCTCTCTTTCAAAAAACAGCTACGGTGTAAACGGCGCTTCGACGCTGATCTCCTCTTCGGTTTCGACGAATACCTCGACCGTGAGAGTTCCGTCCCCGTCGATGCTATAGCCCGACGACTGATCCACGACCCGCGCGTCCTCGGGAATAATAAAGAGCGCGTTCGCCACGGCCTCGTCAGTGGCCGCTGCAAGCATCTGCTCAAAGTCCAAGAGCCGGATATCCTCGACTGTCTCGCGCACGCGGCTGTCCTCGAGCCATATCGGAAGCAGGAACCCCTCTCCCAGCAGCGGGACGCGCCGCGTCACGGTCTCATGGCTCTCGTAGGAGGCGGCCTCGCCGTACTCGCGCAGCGTCCACTGTCCCCCCGGAAAGAGGAGCAGTGTCCGGCCGAATTCACTGCCCGTGTAGCGCGTCGTCGTTAGCAGCATCGTCCGCGTGGCCTCGCCCCGATACCATACGCGGCCCATGACGGTCGCAAGCGCGTGCCGCAGGCGCACCTCACCGTCTCCAAGCGTCATCTGCCCGCTTACC
>JAAYXU010000256.1 GCA_012515725.1 Clostridiales bacterium
CCGGGCCATCGCCGCGTCTTCGGTCATCCGCTCGGGGTGCCACTGCACAGCCAGCGCCGGACGGCCGTCGGCGGCCTCGACCGCTTCTACTATGCGCCCGTCCTCCGACCAAGCGACAGGCGCAAGAGGCGCGGGAATGTCCCGCAGCGCCTGATGGTGGGTGCTGTTGACCGGACCGTGTACGTCCACGATCGACGACAGAAGGCTGCCCGGGCATATTGTTATCTCATGACAGGGCGTCGGCAAATACGGATGGGACAGGGAAAGCTCGCGCCCGATGTCCTGATACAGCGTACCGCCCAACGCAACGCACAGCACCTGTATGCCCCGGCATATGCCAAGCACGGGTTTCCGCGCCTCCCAGAAGGCGCGGGCCGCCGCGATCTCCACCGCGTCCCGCCGCTCGGATATGTTTTTGCTGTACAGATTCGCTGCCCCGTACAGCGCGGGCGCTATGTCCCCCCCGCCGGGCAGCAGCAGCCCGTCCAGCGTCCGCGCCCACTCGCCCGCGTCCCCGGGCGCGCCCGCCAGCAGAACGGGTAGCCCTCCTGCCCTCGATATGGCCTCGGCGTATGTGACCGGCAGATCGTACCGGGGTGAGGTCTCGCCCGCTCTTTTACGGTACCCGGGCGTGACGCCGATAACCGGCTTCATTAGCGGCCCTCCGCGCACGGCTGTTTCCCGCCGCTGCGCCCATCGTAGCGCGCCACCCAGTCCATGACCTCGGTCTCGGGTATCGGTTTGGCGATGAAGTGTCCCTGCATGTACCGGATGCCCAGATCCTGCACCGCCCTGTCCTGCTCGGGCGTCTCCACGCCCTCCAGCACGACCGAGAATCCGACCTGCCGGGATATGTTCATGAGTATGCTCAGAAGCTGACGCCGCAGCGGAGCCGAAACGCTGTGCGTATAGGCGTCGTTCATCTTGATGATGTCGAACCGGTGGGTACCGACCAGCGAAAGCGCCGAGTGGTTCCGTCCGAAATCATCGAGCGCGACTCCGATCCCGGCCGCTGACAGCCGGTCGATGCGGTCACAGAGCATTTCAATATCTCGCGACGCGTCTCCCTCCTTGACCTCGAGCCGCAGCAGTCCGGGCGGCGTACCGCTCTTTTGGGTCAGCTCGATCGCCTGCGTGATGAAATCATCGTTGCTCAGCTCGTCGGTCGTCACATTCACGGCTACGCGTATCGGTTCCCCGCGCCCATCGTTAATTTCCCGCGCGAAGGACAGCGCCTTCTCGATCATATAAAGGTCCACAAGTGGAAGCAGCCCGGCCCGCTGGGCGATCGGTATGAACTGGGCGGGCATGAGCAGCCCGCGCTGGGGATGCTTCCAGCGAACCAGCGTTTCAAACGACATAATCTGTCCGGTATGAGAGTCGACCACAGGCTGATACCACGCCGTGAGCTGCCTCTCGGACAGCGCCGCGCGCAGATCGCGCTTGAGGTGGTATTCGTCCAACATATCGAGCTTCATCGTGTCGGCGTACTCGACTAAACGGTTGCCGCCCTCGGTCTTTGCCTTGTACATCGCTATATCGGCCAGCGACATGAGCGTCGAGCGGTCGGTCGCGTTCTCCGGATAGTACGCGATGCCGATGCTGGCCTTTACTTCGATGAACTCGTTCGGGTGCAGCGCCGCCACCTGATGAAGGATATCCCGCGCCAGCGCGCGGCAGCTTTCCCGATCTACGGGAGCCGGGTCCATTATCAGGAATTCGTCGCCCGAGAGCCTCGACACAAGGCACCGATCGGGACACACATCGCGCAGCATCCGTCCCACGCGCCGTATGTACTCATCGCCCGCCTCGTGGCCGTACATGTCGTTGACCATCTTGAAGTTGTCAAGATCCATAAACATAGCCATCATCAGGCTGCCTTTGGCCTGCTCGAACCGCTTCTCCATGTACATGCGCATACCGTCGCGGTTAAGCAGATCCGTCAGCGAATCGTGGTAGACCTTGTGCTGGTAGTGGTGCTCCAATTTTTGCAGCAGGCGCTGCTGATCGTCGCCAAGTCTGATCTCCTTTTCGATAAAAACAGCGCAGCGGGTCTGTGGCCTCCCGCCAAGCTCGAAGCTCGAGACCTCAATGGCGCTCCGGCTCTCCTGCATTCCGTCCGGAATGATAAGAAAGTCCTCCGCGTTCTTCTGCGCGTCGGACATATCCATGGGCAGCGCTTCACCCAGCGCCATACCCACAAGCTCGCTCGGAGTCTTTCCCGTGAGCCGGGAGAAAGCCTCGTTTGCGGCGTCGATGCGCGCGGTGGCCCAATCCCACCCGGAGCCGCCGTCCGCCATGAGCACCGCCATGGGCATCGGGTTGCGCCCGAAGGCCTCCACCGCGTCCTTATCGTCCGGAGCGGCGGAATCACGGCGTGAGCGTCTGAGCAGTCTGCCCGCGAAAAAGCACGCGGCCGCGCCTGCCAGCGCTACGGGCGCCGCGATCCAAATCCATCGGCCACAAGACGCCGCAGCGCTCTGCGAGCGCGCGCAGCCCGCTAGATGCGGCAGCGCCGCCATGGCAGCGCCAAGACGAAGAAATGTTTTCGCACGCCTCCCCATCTATATTCCTCCCCCTAGTCGTATCCCCTTTGCGTAAGGCCCGATATATCCCCTGTGTCGGGGCTTTATATTGTCGCATTCGCTGCACGTTCACCTGTTGCGCTCACTGTCGCTACAGTTCATCGCACTCCGCGCAAGCCCGTAATCAATCCCCTTCTGTTCGGCCCGCGCCTACTCCCCGCCCGCGTAGTCTCCCGTGTAAGTCTGCCAGCTCATGTATCCGCCCGCGAGATTGAGTACGCGGGTAAAACCGCTCTGCATGAGTATACGTGCCGCGGTGTGCGCCCGGACTCCCACCGCGCAGTAGACGATGGTATTCCGATGCCTGTCGAGTTCGCCCACCCGCTCCCGCAGCGCGTCCACCGGTATGTGCACGCTGCCGGGAATGGCCCCGGCCCGCGCCTCCTGGCCGGTGCGCACGTCCAGCACCGTTACCTCCGACCGATCGAGTCCCATGAGCTCCTCGCACGTAATGAACGCCGCCGTGCCCTCCAGCTCGTTCCCGGCTATATACCCTGCCAGATTGACAGGATCCTTCGCCGAGGAGTAGGGCGGCGCGTAGCCAAGCTCCAGCTCCTCCAGATCAAAGACCGTACCGCCCATGCGGATGACGGTCGCCAGTACGTCGACCCGCTTATCTACGCCCCTGCGGCCCACGCCCTGAGCTCCCAGCAGACGGCCCTTTCGGTCGTATATGATCTTAAGCGCCAGATGGCTACCCCCTGGATAGTATCCGGCGTGCGAACGCGGGTGCAGTATCGCCACGCCGTAGTCCCTCCAGATAAGCCGTCCCATCGACCGCAGGTTTTTCTCATTGAGACCCGTCGCGGCGGCCGTCATGTCAAATACCTTTGCGACCGACGATCCTTGGGTGCCTTTGTATGTCCTGCGCAGGCCGCACAGTATATCAGCGGCCATGCGTCCCATCCTGTTGGCCGGGCCCGCCAGCGGGATCAACGTTTTCTCTTCGCTTACGAAGTGCACTACCTGCACCGCGTCGCCAATCGCGTATATATCGGGATCCTCGGTGCGCAGCGTTTCATCCACGACGATGCCGCCGCGCGCGCCCAGCGCCAGCCCGCATTCCTTTGCGAGCGCGTTGTTGGGAGAAACGCCGATCGAGAGAATAACCATATTCGTATCGAGCTCCCGCCCGCTCCTGAGCGTGATTCGCACGTCCCCGTCGGCGTCCCCGAAGGACTGCACGCCGTCGCCCAGCACGAGGCGCACTCCTTTTTCCGCAAGATGCCTGTGCACGAACTGGGCCATGTCGAAGTCCAGCGGGGGCATTACCTGGTTGGTCAGCTCCACGAGCGTTACCGCCACGCCCCGCGTCGCCAGATTCTCGGCCATTTCGACGCCGATAAATCCGCCGCCCACGATGACGGCGCGCGTCGCGCCGTCGGCCTCGAGCCTTTTTCCGATGCGGTCCATGTCCGGGAGCGTCCACAGCGTCAGTATGGACGGGTGGTCTATGCCGGGAATCGGTGGCCGCAGCGGAGAGGAGCCCGGGGACAGCACCAGCTTATCATACTTCTCTTTGTATACAGCTCCCGAAACCGCGTCGCGTACCTCCACCTGCTTGCTGTCCCGATCGATCGCGATTACCTCGCTGCGAATCCGGACATCCACATGAAATCGCCTGCTGAAGGACTCCGGCGTCTGCAGCAGCAAGTCGTCACGGCTTGGGATGACGCCACCGATACTATAGGGCAGTCCGCAGTTGGCAAAGGATATGTATTCGCCCCGCTCGAAAAGTATGATCCGCGCCTGCTCATCCAGCCGTCGCAGACGCGCCGCGCAGCTTGCTCCGCCGGCCACGCCTCCCACGATGATCACCGTTCGCCGCATGATTCGTCACTCCTCCTCGAGCATGAGCCGCATCATGATCGCGACGATGCCTCGAATATTTGAGTCCGCGATCCGGTAACTGACCAGCTTGCCGGTGCGCTCGGCCGAAACGAGACCCGCCCGCCTCAATATACCCAGCTGCTGAGATACGGTGGACTGGGGCGCGCGCATCTGATCCCGGAGAGCTGTTACACTGGTTCCTTCCTGCTCATAGAGCGCCATCAGTATGCAGAGCCGAAGCGGATGGGCCATCGCCTTGAGCACCTCGGCGGGCGCCTTATACCGCTCCAGACTCCGAACCGGTTCGCCCATATATCGCATCTCCTTAAATCATAATATTACGATATCTGAATTGATTTAGCAATTGTTTTTCCATTATTTACACGCCGCCGGTCCGCCTCTCAGCGCTTCCAGCAGGAAATCCCGCACATCCCGGGCGAACTCCCCGGCGGCAACATCGCTGTGAACCTCGTGGCGGCATCCGGGATAGACCTTGCCGTACGCGTTTTTTCCGTGCTTCCTCCAGCTCGATATGAGGAATCCGACCGCAGCCCTTCCGCCCAGCGGGTCGTCCGCGCCGGCTGTGAAGAGCACCGGAAGGCCGTCGGGCACGCCGCGTATGCGCTCGCTTCGCAGCGAATCGCGCAGCATGACGCCGATGTCGCGGTACAGCGCTGCCGAGCAAACAAATCCGCACAGGGGATCGGCGGTATACCGGTCGACCTCCTCGGGAATGGAGCTGATCCAGTCATGCGCGGTACGCCCCTCGAAGGGCTTATTGTACTGCCCGCACGTCATGCTGTGGAGCAGACGATTGGGCTGCTCCATTCTCCTCAATCCCGCTGCCGACGCCAAAAGAGGCGCGAGCGTGCGCCGCACAGGTTTGTCGACGAACACGCCCGACAGCACCGCGGCTGCGAAACGCTCACCGTGACGCATGAGCAGCACCCGGCCAAACAGCGAGCCCATCGAGTGCCCGAAAAGAAACACCGGCGCTCCGGGATGCTTGGAGCGCATCCGGTCGGTCAGCAGCAGCAAATCATCGAGCGCCCGCTCCCATCCGTTCCGCGGACCCAGACTTCCCCGGACGCCCTCAGGGATAGCCCGTCCGTGACCGCGCAGGTCCGGGGCGTATACCGCAAGCCCATCCCGCGCCAGCGCACAGGCGAGCCGCTCATACCGGCCCGCGTGTTCAGCCATGCCGTGAACGAGAAGCACCGCGCCCCGGATATCCCCCTCCTGAGCCCAGTGGCAAACCGGCACGGTCTTCCCGTCCGCGGAGCGGAAGGATGCGTCCCTTTCGGTCATACCGCTCATCCTTTCTGCCCGGACTATCTCTCCGGCTCCCCGCCGCTTTCCCGGCTGTGACAGCCTGCACAGCCCGAGCAGCCGTGACCGCATCCGGAGCGCAGCACCAGAGCGGCATACGGGTCCTCTCCGGGCTGTACGCTCAGGAAACCGACCGCCAGCAGCAGCTTGCGCGCCGCGCCGCTCTCGGGGCTGTATATTTCCTTTGCCCCAAGCTCGGCGGCCCTGTACACCATAATCTGCACTGCCAGCACCAGGAGCTCCGGGTCGGCCCCGGGCGCCAGCGCGAGCCCGTCGATATAGAACCGCCCCCGGTCATCGTACAGCCGCCCGGCAGCCAGATCGGCGTCGTCCTCATACACCAGCACGTGCAGCGCGCTCCCGTCCCGCCCGTCGTCCGGGGTCTGCCGGAGGCGGCGCACCGCCGATAGATCGTCCTCTCCCGTCAGCCATTTACTGCGTATCATACGGCCCTCCATACGGCATACGCGTCTATCATACGCTATTTTGGCAGACATGGAAAGGCCTTTGCGCGTGGAAGATGAAAAAACCGCCGGGCCTGCGGCGATTTCGTCCCATGCGCGGCGGTACGATTTCGGTTGTGGGGGCGGCGAGGATATAATTTTACCTGTGGATGGAAACGGTTTGCTGCGTAAAGCTCCGCATCATACAGGATGTGGAGCTTTTATATTACAGGTATCCTTATTTTAATATATTGTTATATTACTACAATCATATCATCATTGGTTTTGCAGAACCTCAAGCATGGCGACGACATTTTCCGGTGGGACATCACCCGGGATGTCATGCGTGGGAGCTGCGATGTACCCGCCTCCCTTACCCATGATTGACAAGGTCTCCCTGGTAACTCTCTTAACTTCCCCGGGAGATGCAAAAGGCAGAAGCCTCTGGGTGCTGATTCCTCCCCAGAAGGACAAATCCTTCCCAAACTCGGACTTCACCTTGCGGATATCGTAAATCTCAGGCTGGAAGGTCTGATATATGTCCAGGCCTATTTCAATCAAATCGGGGAATATCTCGTATATGTCTCCGCAGGAATGCTGGGATACAATAAGGCCTTTGCTTTTTACTTTGGCATACATCGCTGCCATTCTGGGCTTAATATATCTTCTCCAATGCTTTGGTCCCATAATCAAGCCTATCTGTTGTCCCCAGTCATCTCCAAAGTGAAAGCCGTCCAGGTCGTACTCCAGACCTATCTCAATAACTCGGAGATTGTACTCCAGGATAGCGTCCAGCAGATCGTCCGTAAATTCAGGCTCCAGCAGCATATACACCAACAGGTTTTCCATTCCGCACAGAGTCCAGGCCCTTTCAAACATGGAAAATCCAATGGAGCCAAACCGGAATGTATCCCTGCTGCGTGACATCAATGCCTCATATCCCCCGCGAATTCGTTTTTCATCCAGTTGAGGCATTTTGATTTTTCTCTTATCCGGTTCTGTAATAACAAAACCGTCAATTACTCCGATGTCCTTGTCTACTCCGTTCCGGTTCCATACAACGCCGAAGTCATCCTTCCAGTAACCTGAACCCGGTGTTATTTCCTCAAGAAAGCCGTCATAATATACGCTGTCGATATGGTTCCCGATTTTCTCGACAAATCTGTCATCCTTCAGATACCGGCTGACCTTTTCATATTCCTGATATGTAAAGCCGACTTCATAGGGTACAAAATCTGTTTGCTTGTGATTAACTGCATCAATAACCCGTTCTCGTTTTGTCATTTTTACATGCAGGGAGCCGGATCCGCAGGCGGGATCACAGACCTTGTTGACTTCGGTTTTTCCGACTGTGCCCAGCCTTGTCAGCAGCTCGGACACATCGGCAGGGGTGAAGAACTCGCCGCCGCTTTTTCCCGCATTGGAGGCGTACATCGTCATCAGGTATTCGTATGCGTCGCCGAAGGCGTCGATGTGGTGGTTCTTATAGTCGCCCAGCCTCATCTCCGCGACGCCGTTCAGCAGCTTGACAAGCTTTTCGTTGCGCTTCGCGACGGTAGGCCCCAGCTTGTTGCTGTTCACATCGAAGTCGTCGAACAGGCCCGCAAGGTTGCTTTCGGCTTCGCTTCCCTTAGCGGAGTCCTCGATGTTTGTAAAGATCCGTTCGAGCGTTACGTTCAGGTTCTCGTCATAGGGGGCTCTTTTCCGCACGTTACAGAAAAGCTCAGACGGCAGTATGAAAAAGCCTTTTTCCTCGATGAGGCCTGCGCGTGCCTGTTCGGCTTCCTCATCGGGGAGAGCCGCGTAGTCGAAGTTGTCGTTTCCGGCGGCATGCTCGCCCTCGTTGATGTATTTGGTCAGGTTCTCGGAAATGTAGCGGTAGAACATCGTTCCCAGGACATAGCTTTTGAAATCCCAACCGTCTACGCTGCCCCTTAAGTCGTCCGCGATACTCCATATCGCTCTGTGCAGCTCATCGCGTTCCTGCCCGTTGCGGTCTACCATCTTTGTCCTCCTTTCTCATCTGCAACAATCCATGTATACATCGCATCGATTATAAGCCTCCGGCGCGCCCCGTACCCATGCCGGCACACCCCTGAGTAAACAAAGTCCTGCGTAGCCGCCGGTCAGCGCGATACCCATAATCCTGTATTTGAAACAGCCACAAATAGACTCCTATAACATATTAGTACATATTCTACCATTCACATCGCAATATTGCAAGAAGCGCGGGCTCCCGCGCGTATTGCGCCGCGCGTCCGAATGGTATACTATTAAAACTACACCAGCCCGTCCGGTTCCACCGAAAGGAAGCGCCATGCCACCGAAACGGTTTCCCCGCAATCCGGTATCCCTGCTCGCCGTGACCGCGCTGCTGATCGCGCTGTGCGGCTGCACATTTATGCTGCCGCCTCCAGCCGACGCCGACCCGACCGCCGTGCCGACTCCCGTCCCCACGCCCGTCCCCACGCCGGTCCCCACGCCCGTACCCACGCCGACGCCCGTGCCCTATCCCGCGCGGAGCGTGATTGGCCCGCTCGAGCCGGGCATGAATGACGGCGAGGTGCCGGTTGCCCAGGATATGCTGCGCGCGCTGGGGTTTGCCGCGCCGCTTACCGGAGAGTACGACTGCCGGACGAGGAACGCGGTGCGCGCGTTCCAGCGCTACGCGGGACTTGCGCCCGACGGCCTGCTGTCCGCAGACTGCTGCGCGGAGCTGACCCGGAGCTACGACGCAGCCCGCGGCATGGCCGTGCAGCGGGAACCTCTCCCGCTGGAGGGATATGTCGTGTGCCTTGACGCGGGTCACCAGGGCCGTCTCAACAGCAGCCTGGAACCTGTCTCGCCCGGCTCCTCCACGATGAAAAAGAAAGTATCAGGCGGCACACGGGGCGTCGTAACGAAACTCTATGAATATGAGCTGAACCTCATCGTGGCCCTGAAGGCGCGGGATCTGCTGGCGGACGCCGGGGCCGAGGTGGTCATGGTGCGGGAGACGCACGATGTAAATATAAGCAACGCCGAGCGCGCACAGCTCGCCAACGATGTGCGGGCCGACATCGCGCTTAGAATCCATGCCAACGGATCGGATGACCCGGCTAAAAGCGGCATGTATATGCTGGTTCCGGCGGTACGCGGACATGTGACCGAGGAGATGGCGGCCGCGTCGCGGGAAGCGGCGGAATATGTGCTGGAAGCCGCGCTGGAGGAGACCGGCGCTAAGGGCCGGGGCTACTCCGTACGCGGCGACCTGACCGGGTTCAACTGGTCGAAGGTACCCGTGTGCCTCATAGAAATGGGATATATGACCAACGCGGAGGAAGACCGCCTGATGGCGACCGGGGAGTACCAGGATAAGCTGGCGCAGGGAATCGCGCGGGGAATCTCTGATTATCTGATGGCCCGCCCCGGAAGCTGACGCCCCCGCGCGGCGCGGTAAAGATCATGTGTCTACCGGATACCTGTCCCTCCACTCGGAATCCAGCATTCCGTATAGTAAGAGATCGTATCTTTTCCCGTCCCTTGCGATAAACTCGCGGCAGACGCCCTCGCGAACGAAGCCCAATCCCTCGTAAAGACGGATCGCGATATCGTTGTAGGAGATCACATTGAGCTGGATGCGGTGGAAATTGAGCTCGTTGAACCCGAAGTCCAGCAGTAGGCGCATTGCCTCCCTGCCAAGACCCTTCCCGGCGTACCCCGGCTCGCCGATGCCAATAAAGACGGTCGCCACCCGGTTGCTCCACAGTATTTCGTCGAATCCGGCGATTCCGATAGCTTTCCCGTCGTCGCTCATCCGGATAGCGAACGCGTACTGATCCTCAGACTTCTCATAGTTAATAAGCAGCGTCTCAAGCTGCCTTCCCGACCAGGGCGCGGCCGGTATCATATCGTAGTGGCGTAAAAAGCCGGTGTCGCCAAACCATCGCGCGACCACGGGCATATCCTCAGCCCGGAATGCCGTCAGCCGGATCGTGTCGCCGGTAAGCAAATTTCTCATCGATATCTCCCCTCACAGTATGTCGACGATATATTTCCTCTCATACCGCACCGGA
>JAAYXU010000030.1 GCA_012515725.1 Clostridiales bacterium
GATCGAGGGCTTCAAGCGGATATTCTCGCGCAAGACTATTTTCGCGGGCGTCAAGGCCACGATCAAGCTGGCGGTTATCGCCTGGATCGGTTACTCGCTTTACAGCTCGGCCTGCTCAGAGTCGGTTCGTTTCATGCTCAGGAGCCCGTCCGAGAGCCTGTCGGGGCTGGCGGATCTCATACTTGGCGCGGGCCTGCGGCTGACGCTGGCGCTCGCGGCCGTGGGCGCGGCCGATTACTTTTTCGAGCGCCTCGAGTACGAAAAGCGGCTGCGCATGTCCAAGCAGGAGATAAAGGACGAGCTGCGCAAGACCGAGGGCGATCCGCTCATCAAGTCTATCATCCGCAGCCGTCAGACGCGCATGGCGAAGATGCGTATGATGCACGACGTGCCAAAGGCCGACGCGGTCATTGTGAACCCTACGCACTACGCGGTTGCGATCCGCTACGAGATGGGCCGCAGCGGCGCGCCCACGGTCGTAGCCAAGGGCGTTGATCGCATCGCGCAGAAAATCCGGCAGATCGCCCAGGAAAACGGCGTGCATATTACCGAGAACCGGGAGCTGGCCCGGGCCCTGTATAAGCGGGTCGATATCGGAGAGACGATACCGGCCGAGTATTACCGCGCGGTCGCCGAGATACTCGCATACGTGTACAGGATGCGCAATTACGCGGCCCGGCAGACCGGGCAGGAGGATCACGCATGAAGAAACTCAGGCTACGCGAGTCCACGATCGGATTCCTCGTCATAGGGATCATATGCATCATCGTGATACCGCTGCCTCCGGCACTTCTTGACTTTATGCTCATAGTCAATATCGCGCTGGGCCTTACGGTGCTGCTTACGGCGCTTTATATTAAGGAGCCTTTGCAGTTTTCGTCGTTCCCGACGCTGCTGCTCATCGCGACGCTGTTCCGGCTAGCGCTCAACATCTCCTCCACGCGGCTCATACTCAGCAACGGCGGCGAGGCCGGACAGGTCATCAAGGCTTTCGGCACCTTCGTCGTAAGGGGCAACGTGGTGGTGGGGCTTATCATATTCCTCATAATCGTCGTCATACAGTTCATCGTCATAACGAAGGGCTCTGAGCGCGTGTCCGAGGTGTCGGCGCGCTTTACGCTGGACTCTATGCCCGGCAAGCAGATGGCCATCGACGCGGACCTCAACGCCGGACTCATCGACGAGCAGCAGGCCCGCGCGCGCCGCAGCAAGGTCGAGAACGAGGCTAATTTTTACGGCGCGATGGACGGCGCGAGCAAGTTTGTAAAGGGCGACGCGATCGCCGGTATCGTCATCACGCTCATCAATCTCATAGGCGGCGCGATCGTCGGAATGCTGTCGGGAAAGATGGACCTAGGTAAAGTAATGGAGGTCTACTCTCTGGCGACCGTCGGCGACGGGCTGTCCTCGCAGATACCGGCGCTGCTCATATCGACCGCCGCGGGCATCGTGACCACCCGCTCCGCGTCGGAGGACGGGCTGAACAGAGACATGGCGCGGCAGCTCTTCTCGCAGTCGACCGTCATGATGACGGGCGGCGCGAGCCTTATACTCCTCAGTCTCGTACCGGGCTTCCCCAAGCTCACGCTGATCGCAATCGGGGCGTCCATGCTGCTGCTTGGCTACCGCATGAGCGCGCCGCCCGTCCCCGCCGCTCAGGCCGCGGAGCGGGTTGCGGCCTCCGAAGCGCCCGAGCCCGCGCCCCGCCCCGCGTCGGTCACAGAGCTCCTGCATGTGGATCCCATCGCGCTCGAGTTCGGCTACAGTCTCATACCGCTGGTGGACGAGCAGCGCGGCGGCGATTTGCTGGGACGTATGGCGATGATCCGGCAGCAGTGCGCGGTGGAGCTTGGGATCGTCATCCCGGTCGTGCGTTTTAGGGACAATCTGTCACTGCGGCCCGATGAGTACGTCATCAAGATGAGCGGCATCGAGGTGGAGCGCGGCGAGGTACTGGCCGACCGGCTGCTCGCGATGAACGCGATGGACGCGCAGGGAGAGGACGTAGAGGGAATCGAGACGCGGGATCCGGCGTTCGGTATGCCTGCAAAATGGATCCGCGCCGAGGACCGCGACCGGGCCGAAATGATCGGCTATACCGTGATCGTGCCCTCGTCGGTCATCGCGACGCACCTGACCGAGGTCATCAAAAGGCACAGCCACGAGCTGCTGGGCCGCCAGGAGGTTAAAACGCTGCTGGACACGCTCAAGGAAAAAGCGCCCGTGCTGGTCGACGAGGTGGTTCCCGGCGTCGTATCGATCGGAAAGGTACAAAAGGTGCTGGCCGGACTGCTGCGCGAGGGCATACCGGTACGCAATCTCGCCGCCATACTCGAGGCGCTCGGAGACTACGGAAAGATCATACGGGACGAAAAGCTGCTCATCGAGGCAGTGCGTCAGAGCCTGCGCCGTGAAATCACGAGCAGATTCGCGAAAGACGGGCGCATCGACGTCGTCACCGTGCCGCCTGATATCGAGGAGCAGATACTCTCGGGCGTACGCAAGACCGACGCGGGGAACTACCTGTCGCTGGATCCCGAGTCGATCCGGCGCATTATGACGCGCATGAACGAGGAGCTCAGGAAGGCCGCGGATCTGGGCATCGAGCCAGTCATTATTTCCTCGCCGGGCGTACGGATGTACCTGAAGGAAATCTCCGCAAGGATCAGGCCCGACATCGACGTTTTGTCCTACAACGATCTGGAAAACACGGTCAGCATACAGGTCGTCGGCAGCCTGTAGGCCGCGGGAAAAGGGGATTGCATGGATAAAAATTCACTGTGGGAAAGCTACCGCGCCAATCGGAGCGCCGCGATACGCAACCAGCTGCTCATCGAGTACGCGCCGCTCGTCAGGCGCGTCGTCCATGCGCTTCCCTTCACGTTCATGGGCTGCGCCGACGAGGACGATATGATCGGCGAGGGTATATTCGGGCTCATGGACGCGATCGACAAGTACGATGCGCGGCGGAACGTCAAGTTTGAAACATACGCGTCGCTGCGCATACGGGGAGCGGTTCTGGACAAGCTGCGAAAAATGGACGTCCTCTCGCGCGGTACGCGCGAACGCGTCAGGCAGATCGAGGAAATCTGCGACACGCTGGAAAAGTCGCTGATGCGGCATCCGACCCACGCCGAGATCGCTCAAGCCGCGGGACTCACCGAGCAGGCGGTGCGAAAAGCGCTCGAAGAGGCCGCGCTTTCCAACATGATATCACTCGAGGACGTCCTGGCGGGGTGCGGGCTGCAGGAGGACGCGAGGACCGAGACGCCCGAACAGATACTTGAGCGCAGCGAGCTCACGGATACGCTCACGCGCGCGATCGAGGATCTGCGCGACAATGAAAAGCAGGTCGTCAGCCTCTACTACTACGAGGAGCTCACGCTGCGCGAGATCGGCGCCGTGCTGGGCGTGTCGGAATCGAGAGCCTCCCAGCTTTTGTCGCGCTCACTTAGAAAACTCCGACAAAAAATCGCGCGATAGCGCACGGGGTTATTAAGCCCGGAGCCCCATATGCCGATATAGGATTTGAAAGGATGTGAATGCGCCTATGCAGGCCAGCATGCTGCGGCTGGGACAGTCCCTGCTCTGCCATGAGAAAATGATGTCGGTACTGGCCGATAATGTCGCCAATGCCGATACGCCGGGATTTAAGTCGAGCGCTGCTGTGGCGCTTTCCTTTGACGACGCGCTGTCGCAGGCCGTGGAGAACGCCGCGGGAAGCGAGGATGCGCGGACGCTGTACTTCGAGATGAGAACGGACGTCAATATGAGTCAGGGCGACATTGTACCCACAGGCAGCGACCGCGATCTGGCCCTCGCGGGCAGCGGCTTTTTCTGCGTGCAGACCGCCGACGGCATACTTTACCGGCGCAGCGTACACGCGTCGGTCAACGCGCAGGGCATACTGGCCGACGAGGCCGGCAACCCGATACTGGGCGTGAACGGGCCAATCCGCGTGGGCGGCGGCGCGTTTTCGGTCGGGTCGGGCGGCGCGGTCGTCGCGGACGGACGCGTCGCGGGCAGGCTGCGTCTCTCCGACGGAGCTATGGTCGGCCGGGGCGACGGCTACTATGAGGCGGACGGCGCTCTGGCGCAGGCAGACTGCGCAGTGATGCAGGGCTACGCGGAGATGTCCAATGTGGACGTTACCCGCGAATACATAAACATGATGAGCGTCAGCCGTGCGTACGGCACGATCTCGAAAACGCTTACTATGATCGACGAGATCAACGGCAAAGCGGTTTCGCAAATCGGCGCGCTGTAAAGGGAGGCCGTATGATACAGGGCTACTACTCGGCCGCGGGCGCGATGATCGCCCAGCAGATCAGGATTAACGCGATATCCGACAATATCGCGAACGTCAATACCGACGGATACAAGCGCAGACAGGTCGCGTTCGAGGGCGCGCTGTCTTCGGTTTATTATAACGACGCAGGCGCGGGCGGCGCGTACCGGATCGGTAACGGGGTCGCTCCCGCGCGGGATGTGACCGACATGTCGCACGGCCCGGTGGATATCACCGGGGAAGCGTTCGATCTGGCCATAGACGGAGAGGGATTTTTCACGCTGGACGACGGCGGCGGCAGGCTTGTGTATTCGCGCGGCGGCTCCTTCTCGCTCTCGCACGAGGACGGCGTCAGCTACCTGACGGACAGCCGCGGATACTATCTACTGGACACGACGCTTGGCCGCGTGACCGCCAACGCAGACATAGCGGTGCTTGGAAGCGGCGCTATCATTCGAGGCGGCGGCCTGGCGGGGTATCTGCGGATCGTAAACGCCGCGCGCACCGAGGATATCGTTCCGCTTGGCGGCGGGCTCTATGAAATACCGCCCGGGGCTGTTACGGCCGAGGGGACAGGCGCGGTGCTGCAGGGCGCAGTGGAGCGCTCGAACGCCGATCTCACAAGCGAAATGACCAGCCTCATCCGGGCGCAGAGGCTCTTCGGGCTCAATTCCAAAGTTGCGCAGACGATCGACGAAATGAAGGCTGCGGCCAACTCGCTCAGAAAGTGACGGGAGTGATAAGCATATGAGAATCGATCCTGTAAACCCGACCGGCGCACTGGGCAAAGTCGGTAAAGCGGCGCCCGCGGGGGCAAAACGCGCGACGTCGCTCTCGGATCAGCTCGAGATATCGGGTGACGCACAGGCTATCGGAAAAGCCATAGAGGCTGCGCGTGCCGCCCAGACCGGAAGCCCCGAGCGGGTAGAAGCGCTACGCAGGAGCGTGCAGAGCGGCACATATACGGTCGACGCGCCGCGCGTGGCTGCCCGCATACTGGACGCCGCGGCCGGTTCCAGCCGAACCGACCAGAAATAGAGCGCTCCTATGCAGGGACTCCTATGTGACATATACGGCCTGTACAGCGAGCAGGTCGACTTACTGGACGGATTTCTCGCCCTTTCGCGCAGGAAGACCGAGATCATTAGGGCCGGTTCACCGGAGGATCTGGACAGGCTTATTCGGGCCGAGGAGGCGCTGCTCATGCAGCTCTCCCGGGTGGAGTCGAAGCGGCGCAAGGCGCTCGAGATGCTTCGCAATGAGCTGTCTCTGCCCGCGCCCGTGAGCATGAAGGACCTGGGACGCCTCCTGGGCAGCGAGGATATCGCCCGGTTCGAAGAACTCAGCAAGCGGTTCACGGACACGGTGCACAAGCAGCGCCGCTGCAACCGCCTGAATAAGAAATTGCTGGGGGCGAAGATCGAGGCGGCCAACCGCGTGCTGAACGTACTGGATCGCGGCCGGGCAAAAGGCGACGAGGTCCGGACGATTCTGGATATGAAAGGGTAACGATGAGCAGCTTTTTCGGAATTGAAATCGCGAAAAAAAGCCTGCTGGTCAACCAGAGGGCAATCGAGCTGACCGCGCATAACCTGGCCAACGCCACGACCGCCGGGTATTCGCGCCAGGTGCTCAATACGCGCGCCATAGTCCCTCCGGCGGGGAACGCTCTAAAGAACACCGGCGCGGCCAATATCGGGGCCGGGGTCGATATCATCAGCATCACGTCTGTGCGCAACGGCTTCTACGACGCGATGTACCGCAAGGAAAACGCGTCCCTCTCGGAAATGAGCGCGAAGAGCGCCGCCCTTCTTTATATCGAGGACGTCATAGGAGAGGGCGCTGAGGGAGGACTCCTCCAAACGCTGTCGGCGGTGTACGACGACATCGATCTATTATCCCAGAACGCCGAGAGCACGCTCTATCGCGAGCAGCTCCGGCAGGACGTCATCACGCTGACAAACGGACTCAACCATACCGCGGCCGCGCTGCACGCATACCGCCGCGAACAGGATCAGAACGTGCAGTCCATCGTGGGCCAGATAAACGAACTGGCGACCCGGGTCGCGGACCTTAATAACGCGATTTTCAAATACGAGCTGTCGGGAAACCGGGCAAACGATCTGCGCGATCAGCGAAATTTGCTCATAGACGATCTGAGCGGGCTGGCCGGCACAATGGTTCAGGAGAGCGATGACGGGAAGCTGACGGTGACGCTGGGAGGCGTATCGCTGGTCAGTCATTTAAGCGTCCATCGCATCGAGCTTACGCCGGGAGATACCGATCCTGTAACGGGAACCATGTACGTCAAACCCACATGGGCGGACAGCGGCATCACGGTCGTCCCCGCAGGCGGATCGCTGCGCGGCACGCTGGACATACGCGACTCGCAGTCCCCGACCGATCCGGGCATACCGTATTACCTGTCCCGTCTGGATACGCTGGCCGCCAGCCTTGTCGAGGTGTTCAATACCGTCAATAACGCCGGGTACACCCTTCCGTACGGCGGAAACGCGTCCCGAACGGGCGTCAACTTCTTTAGTCCGGATCATACGCATGCGTATGACATCACGCTCTCTGACGAGCTTCTGGAAAGCAGCGCCAACATCGCGGCCTCCTCGGAAGCGGTATCCGGAGCCGAAAACTGGAGCAATGCTGAAAACCTCAGGCTGCTCCTTTCGCTGCGGGATTCCTCGCAGCTCATAAGCGGGGGCGTGACGCTCGGCAACCACGAGTCGTTCATGCGCACGCTGACCACCGATATCGCGACGGCGGCGCACTACACGGCGGGCCGCGCGGAGACCCAGCGGGAGATGGCCGACGCGATGGACGAGCAGCGCCTGTCGGTTTCAGGCGTGTCGCTCGATGAGGAGACGATCAATCTCGTGCGCTACCAGCAGTCCTATCAGGCGGCCGCAAAGCTCGTCACCGTACTGGACGAAATGCTCAGCACGCTCATCAACCTGTAAAGGAGGCGGAATCCATGCGCGTTACGCAGGCCATGGTATGCCGCGAGGCCATACGCAGTATCAGCGAAAACTACGGCGCGATGATCAAAGCTCAGGAGCGGGCGGCCTCCGGAAAATGGAGGAGCAATCCCTCGGACGATCCGGCTGCCGCAGGCACGTCGCTGTATCTGTCGACGCAGGCCTCACGGCTCAAGGGATACTCGCGGAATATGGAAAACGCGCGCTCCAGGATCGTACAGACCGAGAGCGCGGTAAGGGACATAAACGACGCCATTGGCAGTATCAAGGACCTCATTATACGGGCATCCAAGGGAACGCTTTCCCAGACC
Organism: Clostridiales bacterium; assembly: GCA_012515725.1. Taxonomy (GTDB): domain Bacteria; phylum Bacillota; class Clostridia; order Christensenellales; family UMGS416; genus JAAYXU01. Next base: position 7,587 of record JAAYXU010000030.1, read on the forward strand.
GAGCGCGAAAGCATATGCGCCGAGATCGCGCAGTACCGCTCCCAGATCATCTCGAGCCTCAACGCGAGCGATTCGGGCGGGTATATGCTGGGGGGCTACAATACCCACACCCCGCCCATGACGCAGGATGAAGGCGTGCTGTGCTATAACGGCATAGAGCTATCAACCATGACGCAGGAGGAGTACAGTGAGCTGCGCGCCCAGACCATTGAGGTCAATCTGGGGCAGGGCGTTACGATGGAGGCGTCTATCACGGCGCTCGATCTTATAGGCTATGGCAGCGATAATCTCATTGCGACGCTGGACTCGATTACCTCCATGCTTTTGGCGGAGCCGATAGACGATGATGCGCTCACACAGCTCCGCGGGAATCTCGAAGAGCATTTTGATCGGGTGCTGGTACGGCTTACCGATATCGGCGCTCGCGAAAAGCGCCTCGGCATGATCGGCGAGAGGCTAACAAGTTCTATAGAGTCGGTAAGAGATCGGCTCTCGGCGAACGATGATATAGACATAGAGGAATCCATCATCCGCTACAAAATGACCCTTCAGGCCTATGAGGCGGCTCTGTCGGTCAGCAGCCGGTCGGTAAGCACCACGCTGCTCGATTATCTTAAGTAGGAGTGATACCGATGCTCATGCATTCGTGCGCGCCCCAGACCATCCAGGAGCCGGATCCCTACGCGCTGACATTTCCGGAGGGCATATACGGCTTTGAGGATGTAAAGTCGTTCACTCTCCTTCGCAGCACGCGGGATGACAGCCCGATTCGCTGGCTCAAGGCGGCTGACCGCGATCTGTATTTTCCGGTCATCGACCCGCGCCTTATCGTGCCCGACTATGATTTCGATCTCTCGCACGAGAATATGATCAAATTAGGTGCTACCAATGCTAGCCAATTTGTGGTACTATGTATCGTAGTGCTCCCCGAGAGAGTTGAGGACATGACGGTCAACCTGAAGAGCCCCATTGTCATCAATGCGCACAACCAACGGGGGATGCAGCTCATTCTTGACGAAGAGGAGTACGATATCAGGCATCCGATCCTCCGTCGCGAGAGAAGGACTGTTGCCCATGCTGGTAATAACCCGAAAAACAGGTGAGTCTATCGTTATTGGCGATGGCATCGAGATTACCATCGCCGACATTCAGAAGGGCAAGGTAAAGATAGCTATCGACGCGCCCCGGAATGTAGCGATATACCGCAAAGAGATAATAGACGAGGTCCGGGCCGCCAATCTGGACGCGGGCGTCCGCGGCAGGCTGGAGTCGGTGGAGCAAACCGCCGAGGATCTCATTAACAGGAGCAATACTGGTAGATGAGGGTCGTCCCCATTAACGAACTGCGGCCAGACATGCGTCTGGGCAAGGATGTTTGCAGCGCCTACGGCGAACTCTATTTGCGAAAGGACACGCTGCTGACCGACGAATATATACGCAGACTGCATACGCTCGGTTTCAACGGAATCGTCATCGACGATCCGCTCTCAGAGGGCATAGAGCTCGAGGACCTTGTGGACAGTACGCTGCGCGACAGGGCGGTATGCAAGGTCAGGGAGCTCTACCGGCGCGGCGCGTCCTGTCCCATGCGCAAGAGCGACTGGAGGTCCCTGGAGTCGCTGCTGCATGACATATTATCGGAGCTGCTGGAAACCGAGCGGCTCGCCAACAATATTATTGACCTAAAAGCGTTTGACGATTACACTTTCTGCCACAGCGTGAACGTTGCATTTCTGTCGGCTGCCACGGGGATTTCGCTGGGGCTTACGCGCGCCAAGCTGCATGAGCTGCTGATGGGCGCTATACTGCACGATATAGGCAAGATATATGTGCCGCACAGTATTCTCAGCAAGCCCAGCGCCCTGACCAGAGAAGAGTTCGAGATCATGAAGACCCATTCGAGGCACGGGTATGAATATCTGTCGGGTATGGACGATATGGTATCTCAGGACGCCTGCATAGGCGTGCTGCATCACCACGAGCGCTTCGACGGACGCGGATATCCCTCCGGGCTCGCGGGCGGCCAGATCGCCGCGTTCGGCCGGATCATCGCCGTATGCGACGTATACGACGCGATTACGTCAAATCGTCCCTACCGCACAGCGTGGAGTCCCTCAGAGGCGATAGAGTACATCATGGGCAACCTGTCCATACAGTTTGAGCCCGATGTCGCCAGGGCATTTCTCAAGCGCATCGCGCCCTATCCGGCAGGGACGCTCGTCCGGCTCAGCGACGGACGTGCGGCCATCGTCGTCCGGAACAATCCGGATCTTGTGTTCCGTCCCCTCGTGCGTATATACGAGCATGAAGGTGAGCCTGTGACGCCGTATTTCATCGATATGGCCTCGGATCGGACAGCGCTCAGCGTGACGATTCAGGCAGTTTTGAGCCAAAGTACGCAAAAGCCGCTCAGTCGGGGTTGCATATTAGAGGCGCCGTAAAAAAACGGGGGCGCAGTATACCCAGTACAAAGGGCGACACAACATTTTCACTCTGATATATATTGTCCCGGAGCAACACGGCAGTCTTTACCCGCCCGCTCAGTCAATAGAATGGTGAACGCTGGTAAGTAAACGCTTCGCCCTGATGAAAAACTCGGCGTCCGTTATGCCCGAGTATCGGTCGCGGACTTTGCGCTCCCCGTGCGCCGCGCGGCCATCGCTCCCAGCGCGCTCATATTCCGCAGCGAGGGAGCGCGGTAGCGGTCCGACAGCCTGCGGGCGATCTCGGGAGGCACCTGCGCGCGTATGAGCTCCCGCCGGAATATGCGCCGGGCGCGCGCGGCGCGGATCTTCCAGACAATTCCCCGGACGAGAAGCGCCCACGGAGCCGCCAGGATCCGCAGCCAGCCCCGCAGGCTCCTGGGCCGCCTCCTTTTTTTGACCACGCTCATTTGTCCTTGTCTACGAACTTCATGAGGTCGTTGAGGCTGAACATGTACTTTTCAGTCAGCCTGAGAGCGACTTCCTCGGGAACACCCGACTGGAGCAGCTCCCTGTAGAACGCGCCGACCGATTTCCCGGCATTTCCACCGGCGTCGGGTGAGTACATGACCTTATTGATGCCTTCCAGCAGCCTGGGTATCTTTGTGGAAACCTCGTCGAGCAGTTCGCCGATTTCCTTTACCGGGATGTCGCTGTGATCGCTCATAATAATAACCTCCTATTTTATGTTCCAGATACTACGCAGCTGTTCGAGATAGCAGGTGACAGGGTTCACGGGAACAGATACCCTTCCGTCCACGTTGAACGGCTTGTGATGGGATTCCGAATACGCGGCCAGTTTGTCTCTACGCATATCGCTCATGCTCCTTCGGGCAGGCCGCTCCTTGCGCACAGGAGCGACAGTCTGATTGTTTTTTGGGTGATTAGCGCGGTATCCCGCAGCATCGACGCGGCGGTCCGGAGCGACGCGCTCCCCGTCTGCCGCCGCAGGGCCGACCCGACGCGACGCCTTATTACGGGGGGCAGCGGCGGGGCTTGGGCCGCGGCAACGGCCTTGACTCTGCTCCAGAGCGCAAGCTCGCTCCGGCACGCGGCGCAGCACGCCAGATGATCGAGCGCCTCGGCTTCGGCGTGCGCATCGAGACTTCCTCCCAGAAGCTCTGGCAGCAGCATCGCGATCTCTTCACAGCGCATACTCATGCTCCTTCCATTTGTTCCCGAAGCGCCGCGCGGATGCGGCTCATCCGGGACTTGACTGTACCCTCGGCGACCTCCAGCACGGCGGCGGCCTCCGCGTAAGTGAGTCCCACCACCAGCACCAGCGCGAGGAGCTCCCGCTGCTCGGGCGCGAGAGAGGCCATCGCGGACTCGAGCAGTACCCGGCTGTCGGCCGCGTCCGCGAAATCCTCGGCGGACTCCCCGGCAGGCACGGGCCGAGCGCGCTCCCGCTCGCGGCGGCGGGTCTCGTCGGCCAGCTTATGGCGAGCTATGCCGATGAGCCATGTCAGGGGCCGGGACGCGCCCTCGAAACGCTGCTGCTGCCGCCAGGCGGCCAGAAACGTTTCCTGCATGAGATCAGCCGCGGTATCCTCGTCAAATCCCCGGCTGCGGATATATCGGTATACCGCCTGTGCATTTTGCTCGTACAGCTCGCCGATATCGGCCATGCAGCGCCTCCCGCCTTTCATAGTGTGTGTCGCATATAGGGGGGTAAAAGTTCCATCGAGTCACAAACTTTTTCGATATAGCGGGTGTAAATCCTTTTTCGCGTGATTCGGACGGCTCCCAGACGGCTCTCCTGATGGAAAATGGAACCATACCCGCCCGCCCATCGTCTAACCCGACATAAAGGAGGCGGAAAAATAATGAAACACTCCGCAATTATTACGATCGCAGCCGTATTGATAGCCGCGATGCTGTGCGGTTGCGCAGGCGGGCCGCTATCCGCCGATGATCTTATTAAGGACACCGGAGCGGGCGACCTCATGCAGGGCGTTAAGGCAGTCGACTGGCCCGGCCCGCCCGAACAAATCGACGCGGAGCTGCAGAGCGCGATGCTCGACTTCTCCTGGCGGCTTTTCAGGGAAACGA
>JAAYXU010000257.1 GCA_012515725.1 Clostridiales bacterium
CTGCACGAAGCGTGAAAACCGGCTGCCCCGCAAGCATGCGACGGTCTAGGAGGTAAAGAACCGGTGACAATATTAGAGAAGCTGGGACAGGGAACGTGGGCCCTCGTGCTGGGCATGGTCATCGTATTCGCCGCGCTCTTTTTACTCATCGTGGCCATCGTGATCATGCGCCAGGCGATTCGCCTTGCGCGTTCCCCGAAGTCAGAAAAAGATGCTCCCATATCGGAAGCGCCCGCGCAGGAGAGCGACGAGGAAGCGGTCGTCGCGGTCATCATGGCCGCCGTGGCCGCGATGGGCGGAGCCGAGGGCACGCGCTTCCGACTGAAGGCATTCCGGAGGGCCGCAGACCAGCACGCCTGGAGCCGCGCGGCCCGTCGATCGATCACCTACCTATAAATAGAAGAGGAGAAATCGTGATGCGTAAATTCATGATAACCGTCAACGGCAAATCCTACGAGGTGGAAGTCGAAGAGATCACATCAGGTCAGCAGGAAGCGCGCCAGGCCGCGCCCGCGGCGCCGCAGACCGCGCATGAGCAGGCCGGGCCTCAGGCCCCGGCCGCGCCCGCGGCGCCCCGAGCGTCTGCCCAGGCGCCCGCAGGAACGGAAGAAATCGTATCCCCGATGCCCGGAACCATACTCAAAGTGAATGTCGGAGCCGGGCAGACAGTGAAAAGGGGAGAGGTGCTCGCTGTTCTGGAAGCCATGAAGATGGAGAACGAGATCATGGCCCCCCGCGACGCCACCATAGCGGCGGTATCGGTAGCGCAGGGAGACAGCGTAGATTCGGGCGATTTACTCTTTGCGATTAACTAGCGTTAGGAATACGAGCGGGGAAGGAACGAATGCGTTTTTTAGAGTTTTTTAGGGATTTCGGTGATAGTATCGGGATACTGCATATAACGTGGCAGCAGGGCGTCATGATAGCTGTGTCTCTGCTCCTTATGTATCTGGCGATAGTAAGAAAGTATGAGCCGCTTCTCCTCCTGCCCATCGCGTTTGGGATGCTGCTGGCTAACATACCGCTTGCCGGGCTGGCCTCCAGCAGCGAGGGAGGCCTGCTTTACTATCTCTACCAGGGCGTGAAGCTGGGCGTCTATCCGCCGCTCATATTTCTGGGCGTAGGAGCTATGACAGACTTCGGGCCACTCATAGCGGATCCAAAGAGCCTGCTCATGGGCGCGGCTGCGCAGCTTGGCATATTCGTGGCGTTTTTCGGTGCGTTGCTACTGGGGTTCACTGTCCAGGAGGCGGCTTCCATAGGCATTATCGGCGGCGCGGACGGCCCGACCGCGATATTTACCACCTCCAAACTCGCTCCCCACCTGCTGGGGCCGATAGCCGTGGCGGCGTACTCCTATATGGCGCTGGTTCCGATCATACAGCCCCCTATAATGATGGGACTGACCACCAGGAAGGAACGAGCCGTGGTGATGGAGCAGCTTCGGCCGGTCTCAAAGACCGAGAAGATACTCTTTCCCATAATCGTCACGCTGACGGTCTCGCTGCTGCTTCCTACGGCCGCGCCGCTTGTAGGAATGCTCATGCTCGGGAATCTGCTTCGCGAATCGGGCGTGGTGGAACGCCTGAGCAAGACAGCTCAGAATGAGCTAATGAACATCGTCACCATTTTCCTGGGATTGACGGTGGGCGCGACAGCCACCGCAGAGGTATTTCTGCGGGTCGAGCCGATCTCAATCCTTGGCCGTGAGATAATGCTTCCGGCTACGCTGCTCATACTCGCGCTGGGCCTCATTGCTTTTGCTTTCGGTACGGCCGGAGGCGTGCTGCTGGGGAAGCTCATGTACAGGATCACGGGTGGCAAGGTCAATCCCCTGATCGGATCTGCCGGTGTGTCGGCCGTACCGATGGCGGCCCGCGTGTCGCAGGTGGTCGGTCAGAGGGAGAATCCGCAGAACTTCCTGCTCATGCACGCGATGGGCCCCAATGTGGCCGGTGTCATCGGGTCGGCCGTAGCGGCTGGCGTATTCCTGTCGCTGTTCTCATAAAGGATAAGGAGGCCCCGAAATGGCTAAAGTCTATATTACCGATACGATACTCAGAGACGCCCACCAGTCACAGGCGGCGACGCGCATGAGAACCGACGAAATGCTACCCATGGCTGAGAAGCTGGATAAGATCGGTTACTGGTCGCTGGAAATGTGGGGAGGCGCGACGTTCGACTCATGCCTGCGGTTCCTCAGGGAGGATCCGTGGGAGCGGCTCAGGAAACTGCGCGCGGCCATGCCCAACACGCGCATGCAGATGCTGCTTCGCGGGCAAAATCTGCTGGGCTACAAGCATTACGCCGATGATGTTGTGGATTTGTTCGTTAAAAAGTCGATAGAGAACGGAATCAACGTATTCCGTATATTCGACGCGCTCAATGACACCCGGAACATGAAGCGGGCGATGGACGCGGTCAACAGTTACGGAGGTCTCGTGGAGGGCTGCATGTCGTACACGATCAGCCCGGTACATACGCTCGAGTATTTCGTGGATCTGGCCGCGGAACTGGAGCAGATGGGCTCGCAGACCATATGCATCAAGGATATGGCGTGTTTGCTGCTTCCTTACGAGGCGTATAAGCTCGTGCGCATGCTCAAGGAGCGGGTGAAGGTTCCTATTCACCTGCACACCCACAACACATCTGGAACCGGCAACATGACTCTTCTCAAAGCGGTGGAGGCCGGGGTCGACATCGTGGATACCGCGCTCTCGCCGCTTGGCGACGGCACATCGCAGCCAGCGACCGAGCCGTTCGTCAAGACGCTCGAGGGAACGCCCTACGATACCGGGCTTGATGTGAACGCCCTGAATGAAATAGCCGGTCACTTCCGGGAGGTAGCTGCGCGCCTGGAGCGGGACGGGAACCTCGATCCAGGCAAGGTGATGCGCCCCGATATCCGGACGCTGCTCTATCAGATACCCGGCGGCATGTATTCGAATCTTATTAAGCAGCTGACCGACCAGGGCGCGGGCGGCAAGCTCGATGAGGTCCTGAAGGAAGTGCCCCGTGTGCGCGAGGACTTCGGCTATCCGCCGCTCGTGACGCCGACCAGTCAGATCGTGGGAACACAGGCCGTCATCAACGTGCTTTCGGGCGAGCGGTACAAGCTTTTCACAAAGGAGTCCAAAGCCCTGCTGCGGGGCGAATACGGTAAACTGCCCGGCGAAGCCAATCCTGACGTCATCAAGCTGGCCCTTAGGGACGAGCCACGCATATTTCACCGTCCGGCCGACGATCTGCAGCCTGAGCTGGAACAGTACCGGAAAGCCATCGGCGAATACATCGAGCAGGAGGAGGACGTGCTCAGCTACGCACTCTTCCCGCAGGTCGCGGTCGATTACTTCAAATACCGCCAGGCTGCCAAATACAAGCTGGACCGTACGCTGTACGACGAGAAGAGCAAGGTGCATCCTGTATAATATGGCGTGGCTGGGGTCGGGCTGCGCCCATACCCGATGCGTCCCGGAGGGAGGCAGAGCATGAGGATACTCGTGACCAACGACGACGGGATCGATTCCCCGGGACTGCGCGCACTGGTGCGAGACCTCACGGTCCGGGGCCACGATGTTGCGGTGGTAGCTCCCAACGGACAGCAGAGCGCTATCAGCCGCGCGCTAACCATGAACCGGATACTGCGGTCGTACCCGGCAGAGCTAGCCGGGTTCTCAGGCACGTGTCAGCGCGTGGAGGGTACGCCCGTGGACTGCGTCAAGCTGGGCGTGCTGGAGCTCCTGACCGAACGCCCCGACCTGGTGGTTTCGGGAGTAAACATCGGCACAAACCTGGGCGGCGACGTGCTGTACTCTGGAACGGTAGCCGCCGCGATGGAGGCCGCATATCTGGGCCTGCCCGCGGTAGCCTACTCGACGTCGTCGGTGCGCGGAGGTTTTCCGGACTTTGGCATGCTGGACGACGTGCTCGAATGGTCCTTCACGCTGATAGAGGAGCATCCTCTGCCGCGGGGCACGATACTCAACGTGAATTTTCCGCAGAGGGACGTGAAGGGGTTCCGCACGGCGCCGCTTGGCAGTATGAACTATGATGAGCATTACGTACGGCGAGTGGACCCGCGAGGCGGGGCATACTATTGGCTGGACGGCGGCTCGCTGGGTGAGAAAGAGGACGCGCGGACCGATGTATACTGGTTTGACAACGGGTACTGCACCGCGACGCCGCTGAAACTTGACATAACGGACCATGAATTCCTGCATGATATTATCGACTGACACGCAGAGGGCTCCCGCGATGAAGGATTCGCATAAACACGCTTGCATTTGCAGCGCGCCTTGGGTACAATGTAGGAAACCGTAGTAATCGGAGGGCGGATAGCGGTGCAAAAGAGTCCGGATCTGGTGCAGCGTATTAACGAAAAATACCCATCGATGAGCAAGGGCCAGAAGCAGATATCGGAATTCATACTCAATAACTACGATAAGGCCGCCTTTATGACAGCCCTCCGCCTGGGAGATAAGGTCAATGTCAGTGAATCGACGGTGGTTCGCTACGCGATGCTGCTGGGGTACGGCGGATACCCCGAGCTGCAGCGCTCGCTGCAGGAGATCGTCCGCAACAAGCTGACC
>JAAYXU010000258.1 GCA_012515725.1 Clostridiales bacterium
AAGCGCTGAGAGCACCATGCCCACCGAGTGCGTAGGATAGAGCATAGGCGGAACGCCCGCGACGCGCTTCCAGCCCTGTCCCCCCTCCTCCGTCTCGAAAGCCTTGTAGCCCCGCGCGAAACCCGTATAAAAGCCGTGGGCCATGTCGTGATAGTACTGCGCCTCGGCGTACACGAACTCCCCGAACCGGCCGGCCCTGTACATCTCGCGGCAGAACATCGCGCAGGGGTAGTAGTAACAGGTTTCGCCCATCATGTACATGAGCCTGGTTTTTTTGAGGAGCTCCAGTATCTCCCCTATCTCGTCGACAGTCAGCGCGATTGGAACCGCGCTGTATACGTGCTTTCCTTCCCGGAGCGCGCGGATGACCATGGGCCCGTGCATGTAGCGCGACGTGAATATCGCGACGCAATTGAGGTCCCGCCCATTCTTCATCATCTCGTCATATGACGAGTATGTCTCGGCGATGCCGAACTGCTTTGCGGTCTCGCTCAGCCGTTCGGGCACAAGCTCTGCCAGCGCCACCTTCTCAACGCCCGGATGGGCCTGAAAGAGCGGTATGAATTCCTTGGCGAAACACGCCCCAACGACTCCAATTCTCAGCTTCATCGCAATCACCTCCCGCTCATATTACAGCAAAACGCCGTTCGCCGCCAGCCTGCGGCGCAGCTCAGCCACATCGAGCTTCCGGGGCGTCGTCTTTTCTCCGATAGCCAGCGCGGCCGCGGTACCCGCCGCCTCGCCCAGCGCGAAGCAGGTTCCGATGACCCGGATGCTGGCCATCGCGATATGGGTGGCCGATACGCACCGGCCCGAGACCAGCAGGTTGTCGATCTTCTGCGGAACCAGCACGCCGTAGGGTATGTCGTAGTGATCGTTCTCCCGCAGAAAAGGGGCGGGCGGGAGCTGATCGCGGCATTCGGATTTCATGATACACTGGCGGCCCTGAAACTCCTCCACGCGGCACAGCTTCGAGCACAGCGATGTCCGCGCGTTCCAGGGCGTAATATTGCCCAGCGGGCAGTGTATATCGACCCACCAGCAGCCCTTTGCGATCGACGCATCGGGGTGCTTGCGCGTCCCGAGGACATCCTCGTCGCTCAGGCGATATTCCCCCGCGATCTGGCGCGTCTCGCGCACGCCCACCGTGAACGGGAGGTCGATGAGATACGCGTCCTCAAAGCCGGGGGCTTTCTCCCTGAGGAACTTCATCATGTCCATCGTATCGCGCCGGATCTTGAGCTCTGCGCGGGTGAGATCCATGACGTTGGTCCCGTCGCCCGCGGCCCGAGTGGTATCGGGCGTCATCTCGTTATCGCGCACGGTGGAGCCTACCTCGTCTACCCAGCCGGTGCTGCGGGGATGGAGTATGCCCTCCTCGATAGCCTTTGATACGAGCGCGTTGCCCTCCTCGATCTCCTCCCGCGTGCGGGGGCGAACGTTTCCTATCCTGAACCGGGTGCCCATCGACTGGGTCAGCCCGTCGGCGTCGCGCCCCTTCGTACACGGAACGCCGCTCATCCACGCGATGTCCGCGTCTCCCGTCCCATCGATGAATATTTTGCCCGTCACCGCCTGCCGTCCGGACTTGCTCTCGACTACGACGGCTCTGATGACGCCATCCTCGACGATGGTTCCCACGGCCCAGGCGTGCAGTATTATCTTTACGCCCGCGTCCAGGCAGATTTCGTCGCATACGATCTTAAAAAGCTCCGGATCGAACCGGATCGCGTCCCACTCGATACGGCTGTCGTCAAAGGCTCCGCCGATCGCCTGCAGACGTCTTACCAGCTCCACCGGTATGCCGCCCAGTATCAGATAGTCGGCGGTATTCACATGCTCCTTCTTGCCGGGCGCGTAGCGTCCCTCCACCGGCGCGTAGCCGAAGAGAGGACCCATCAGACAGGTCGTGGCCAGTCCGCCCAGCACGCCGTACCGCTCGATGAGCACGGTTTTCATACCCGCGCGCGCTGCGGCCACCGCCGCGGGCAGTCCGCCGGGGCCTCCGCCCAGCACCACCACATCGGCGTCGGCGAGTACGTCAAGCTCCCTCGCCGGCTCCAGAAACCTGCGTTTTTCCATTTAGTATCAGACCTCCCTTTTTGATAACTGGCACTTGATTGCCTATAAAATATCATATATTATTAAAACTAATAACCGTTTTTTTCGTCTAAAACCTTGCAGAATCCGCAAAGAAAGGAGCCCCCGATGCCCGATACCGTCCTTTGTATGTCGTCGGAACAGCTTCCGCGCTACATATCGAGCGGATACCGTTACTTCGAGCCGGGAAAGCGCCACGTCAACCGCACGATCGGCATATGCGTACTCGTCATGGTGCTGGAAGGCACGCTGTACTATACACAGGACGGGCGCCCCGGTTCGGTAGCGGCCGGGCAATGGCACATCGAGCGTCCCAACGCGTGCATGCGGGGAGACCGTCCCTGTCCGAGGCTCAGATTCTATTACGTGCATTTTACGGCGCTTCCCTGGCAGGAAGAGGCGGTGGGATTCGAGCCCGTCGATCCGGGCAGCTTCGACAAACCAGCCAGGGGCATCGTGAACCTTCCGGTGCGCGGTAAATTCGACCCTGCCTATTTCACCCCGATATTCGACCGGTTGGAGCATATCAAGCAGACCACTCCAAACGATCTTGTCATGCAGCAGGGAGTTTTTCTGGAGCTTCTATCTGCGCTCATGGAAACAGCCCGGCCCATGATGGACAGGGAGAGCCGTCTGGCGGGCGATGTGATGAATTATCTGACCATCCATTTTGACGAGGGAATCAAGGTGGAGAGCCTGAAGGACGTATTTCACTTTTCCGCCGACTATCTCTCCCGGCTCATGCGCGCGCATTACGGCTTTACCGCGAAGGAATACATACAGCAGCTGCGCCTCAAGCGCGCGATGGAGCTGCTCGGCCATACCGGCATACCGGTCGAACAGGTGGCCCGCATGGCCGGGTATGGGGACGCGACGCTGTTTTACCGGACGTTCAAATCGAGAACAGGGCGGACGCCTGCAAGCTGGCGGAGGGAGCAAAGGTAATGGAGGGCGGAACAAGCCCCCCACCGCCCATGGTTCTAAAAATGATTCCATGTGCCTCATGGATGCAGTTTGAGCAAGCCCCCTCGCCCCTATATTTCATACATATTATCAAAACCTCAATTTGCCCTGCATCTATTCCCCGCTTATTGACAATCCCCCATTTCGCTGGTATAATATTCAGTATCAACGAATAGAATTCAACATTAATGAACATCGGAGCTATTCTATGGCCAACAATCCGGTACTCTCGGTGCAAAAAGCGCTGGACATACTCGATATACTGACGTTCGAGGATCCCGGCCGTCAGGGGTTCCGGCTGTCGGAGCTTTCGGAGCGAACCGGCATCAGGCCTAATACCCTTCACAATCTTCTTAAAACTATGATATCAGGCGAGTATGTTAAGCAGCTTAAGAACGCCCGCTACGCTGCCGGCGTGAAAATTGAGCGCATCGGCACGCTCAGCCTTCTGGCGCGGCAGGATCTGCCGGGCGGACTTGCCGAGATCATGCGTCGGCTCCGCGACGAAATCGGTGAGAACGTGCTTTTCTGCGTGCTGTCGGGCGGGAAATGGATCCGGGTGCTGGAGCTGGCCTCCCAGGGCGCCATCCGCGTAGACACGACCGTCCTCGCCGAGTGCAATATCTATGAGAAAGCCTCCGGCAGGGTAATGATCGCGTACTGCAGCCCCCAGGAGCTCAGCCAGGTCATCGAGCGCTGGGGTATGCCGGGCGCACTGTGGAACGGCATAGATACACCGCAGCGGCTGGACGACGCGCGTCAGGCCATCCGGGAAGCGGGCTGCTGCGAGATGCTGACCATAGGCGAGAGCATCAGCGCCCTGGGCGTGCCCGTACTCACACGCGACGGCAAGCTCATTGGGTGCATCGGCGTATACTCCCCCGCTTTCCGCTGCGACGCGGACAGGAAACGGGAGATACGGGAAAAAGCGTTTGCCGCGGCGGCGAAGATGCAGCGCGGAATACGCGGCGAATAAAGATGAGGAGGAGAACAGATGCATGAATCTCCAATGGTAAACGGGAACCGGCTTCGTATGCGCATCGGGGCCGGGGGCGGTCTTGAGGCCGACGACCGGGTTACCGGCGCCGCATG
>JAAYXU010000259.1 GCA_012515725.1 Clostridiales bacterium
ATGGTATACGACGCGGCCCGTCATATCGAACGAAAGGCTGTCAAGCGCCTTACCTGCCGCGCTGTTGCCGTATACAACAAGAGGCGGCGCGTCGTCGGGCAGGTTCGCGAATATTCTGTGCCGGTATTCAAGCTCCCGCACCGCGAAATGATCGTGGTGCGAATGGGTGACGAGAAGGGAGCGCAGCGCGCCCAGCGCGATCCCGTGCGCTAGCGCGTGGGCGTATGTATCGGGCGGCAGGTCGATGAGAACCCGGTCGTCCAGCAGTGCGCCCGAGCGGGTCCTGATCTCCCGCCCTCTCGTGAGGCGCGCGTTTTCGCAGACCGGGCACGGGCAGAAAATACCCGGTATCCCCTCGGCGGCTCCGGTTCCCAGATACTTAAGCTTCATTGTGTTCTCCTTTATAATTACGTGGGCGTTCATCGCTACAAGCAACGGGCATCGCGTTTAGCGTCAATTGAGCAGGAATGCGTGCAGCTCGGAAATCTCGGCTTCGGGATCCTCCATGACCACGACAGCCATACCATCGTAATTCACGTTCTTAAATGGATCGGGCACGACCATCTGCCCCACCTGGGTGTCGCTCAGACCCATGAGCATCGTGGCATAGCCGGGAAGATCGACAATCGGTATATTTGTCCGCAGGTAATTGGAGCCCTTATCGATGAGTCCCGGCAGTCGGGAGAGCTCCATGCCGCCCAGCGAGCGCAGCAGCGCCATGAGCACCGTGCGCTGGCGGTTGGTGCGGGCCGAGTCGGTGCCCGACTTGCGGTTGCGCATGTACGCTGTGGCCTGCACGCCGTCAAGGCGCTGCGGTACGGCTTTCTTAAGCCTTGGCGAATCGGACTTGAATATAAAGTTAAGCTCGTCTATGATTTGATTGGTCGTATCGATCTCGTTAGACTCGATGTCGATGGTCACCCCGCCCATCATTTCGATGATGGAGGTCGTACCATAGAAATTAAAGAGCATATAGTTCTCGACGCGCAGTCCGAATGTCTCGTTGACGACCTGAAGCGCCAGCTCCGGACCGCCGTACATGTAGGCGGTGTTGATCCGGTTTTTCCCGTGGCCGGGAACATTGACGAGCAGATCGCGCATGAAGGATACCATCTTTATGCTGCCCGTGCGCGTATTGACCCGTATGAGCAGCATGACGTCCGAGCGGCCCGAGAAATTGTTCGAGCGGCTGTCCACGCCCAGCAGCAGCACGTCCACGGTGTCCTTATCCTCCTTTATCGGATCGGCTTCCCCGGTCAGCTCCTCCGCGTCCTTCTCGCCGATGGGCACAAGCCCCGTGACGTCATCCTCTGCCTCTTCGTGCGCTCCATCCGCGTAGTCGGGCTGCTGCTGCAGCGTCAGCGATAATTTTATAATATAGATGCCCGCCGCCACGACGAACGCCAGCAGGCCGATGAGCACGACGAGCAGAACCACTAAAAAAGGGTTTTTCCTGGATTTTACATGCCCAGACATGTTTCTCACATCCTTTACCATGCCGGGCCCGGCGCAGCGGCAATGGTTCTCACGATCGAGCAACGCAAGCGGTTTACCCACGCCGTCGCTCCTGATTAGTATATAGCAAATCGTTTCCGCAGACAAGCCGGTTGAAAAAAGTGGAATTCATCCCGGCGCATAGGTGCGCATAACAATCCGCCTATGGATGAATTCTCATCCCCTGCCGATTTCATCTGCTTTCCCTTCGGCACCTCATATATAAATAATATAGTAATTGTCTTTTTTGCGTAGAACAAATGCTGCCGCATTACTGCCTTCGTGAAATTGTTGCGGTAACCGGCCGATTCGTGTATTATTAAGCCGGATTTATGCTGTCTATATATAAGGAGGATTTCATGGCTCCCGACTTAACCGATCGTCTCAATGATAAGGACCCGGAGCGGAGGCTGGAGGCGCTTACCGCGCTGCGCGGCGTACCCCGCGGGCCGCAGGCGCCGGGCCATGTCAACAACCATATTCATACTATGTATTCATTCTCGCCGTACTCGCCGTCGGCGGCGGTTTTTGAAGCCTGCCGGGCGGGTCTTACCACCGCCGGCATCATGGATCACGATTCGATCGCCGGGGGAGAGGAATTTATAGCGGCGGGCCGCGTCATGGGCCTGCCGGTCACATGCGGCATCGAGTGCAGGGTGTCGTTCGCGGACACGCCCTTTTCCGGGCGGCTCATCAATAACCCCGATCAAAAGGGCGTAGTATACATGGCGCTGCATGGCGTCCCTACGGGACAGCACGTCGCGGTGCAGCGCTTCTTTGAGCCGCTGCGGGAGGCCCGCGGACGCCGCAACCGGCGCATGACCGAGCGGATACATGACATTGTATCGCCCCTAGGAATCGGCCTCGACTACGAGCGCGACGTGCTTCCGCTCTCGTGGTCGGCCTGCGGGGGGGCGGTCACCGAGCGCCATATACTCTTCGGCCTCGCGCATAATATCATCGCCGCTATAGGCAGGGGAGAGCCGCTCATAGAATTTATCGACAAACGCCTCGAGCTGCCGCTCTCCGGGAAGGCGCGTGCGTACCTCGCGGACACCGAGAATCCCGGCTACGCGTATGACCTGCTCAACGTGCTCAAGGGCCAGTTCGTGTCCCGGTTCTATATCCCGGCCACCGACGAATGTCCGCCGGTCCGGGAGGTGCTCGACCTCTCCGAGCGGGTGGGGGCCATATCGGCCTACGCCTACCTGGGAGATGTGGGAGATTCGCCCACGGGCGACAAGAAGGCGCAGAAATTCGAGGACGACTATCTTGACGATCTTTTCGGATACCTGCGGGACATCGGATTCAGGGCGGTCACGTACATGCCCACACGCAACACCGGCCCACAGCTTACGCGCGTGCGGGAGCTGTGCCGCCGGATGGGACTGTTTGAGATCTGCGGCGAGGACATCAATCAGCCACGCCAGTCGTTCGTAACCGAAAAACTGCGAGACCCCGGCTTCTCCCATCTGGTGGACGCGACCTGGGCGCTCATCGCCCACGAGAAGCTAGCAGACGAGGACCCGGCCCGGGGCTTCTTCGCGGACGCCGCGGTCCGGGAGTATCCCGATATCGCGCGCCGCGCCGCGGCTTTCGCCCAGCGGGGACGCGCACTGGCGCGATAACGCGGAAGGAGCGAACTGTATGCGAGCTGTGATCGCTGTGCTAATCAGCCTGGCGCTGGCGCTGTCCTGTGCGGGCTGCGGCCTCATCGACGTGTACCGCGGCAATTCGGGCGGCGAATATATCGGCAGCAGGGATAGAAAAACCGCCGCGCCGTCGCCCACGCCTACCCCGGCCGAGTCCGCCCCGACCCCTGCCGCGGAACCTGCGCAGGCCTGGACGGTGCTCATATACATGAACGGCTCGGATCTGGAGAGCGTGTACGGCATGGCTACGCGCGATATCGTAGAAATGCTGACCGCTCCCGCGTCGGACGACGTGCGCGTGATACTC
The DNA here is from genome assembly GCA_012515725.1 of Clostridiales bacterium. Classification (GTDB taxonomy): domain Bacteria; phylum Bacillota; class Clostridia; order Christensenellales; family UMGS416; genus JAAYXU01. The sequence goes on from JAAYXU010000259.1 coordinate 3,454, forward strand.
GCGACAGGCGGAACCAGCGCGTGGCAGAACGATACGATCGATCCCCGTCGTACGCAGTACTGGCAGGTCGGAGAAGATTCGCTCGAGCTTCTTGAGTCTCTCGCGCCCTCCAGTATGGGAGCGCCCGAGACGCTGACCGCGTTTGTCCAATACGGCGTCGCCAACTACCCGGCCCAGCGTACCGCGCTGCTCCTGTGGAACCACGGCTCCGGCCCGATCGTCGGCTTTGGATGCGATGAGCTCTACGGCAGCGATTCGCTGACGCTTCCCGAGCTTACAAAGGCGCTCGCCGACGCCGCGACGGATCGTCCGCTGTACCTCGTTGGCTTTGACGCGTGCCTGATGGCGTCGCTCGAAACCGCGCACGCGGTCGCTCCGTACTCGCGCTACATGATCGCGTCCGAGGAGCTCGAACCGGGAACCGGATGGAGCTACACGCATCTGCTGACGGCTCTTTCGTCCGACCCCGCGATATCGATCGAGTCTCTTTTCCGGACCACCTCCGACGGTATGCTGTGGAACGCGGGGCAGAGCGAGAATGCCGACCTGTGCACGCTGTCGCTCGTGGATCTTAGCGCCACCGGCGCGGTGGAGGACGCTCTTGCCGCGCTGGCTGTGCGCGCCCAGCGCGATCTCGTCTCGCCCGATATGGCCCGGCAGATCACTCAGGCCCGCGCAGGCTCTCTGATATTCGGCGGCTCCGACCCCGATGAGGGCATCGTGGACGTCGTGGATCTTAAGGATTTCGCGTATAAAATACTGCCGCTTTACCCCGAGGAGGGGCAGGCGCTCATCAGCGCCCTGGAAGCGGCGGTGCTTGGTGCGGGCAGCGGCCGGGCGCGTATGGCGGCTACCGGGCTATCGATCTACTTTCCATTCCTGGATCAGGACAACCGCGCCCTTTTTGTCAATCTGTATTCAAACGTATCCATCACGCCCGCGTGGACAGAGTTTACCGCCTCATTCGTCGCGATGCTCGAAGAGCGCGAGTCGCATGTGCCCCCGCTCAGCGTAGACGAAACCGCGCTGGAGAGCGGCGTCGCCGCGATCCGGATCGACGATGGGATACTGGACGAGGTTGGCTATATCTTTTATTCGCTGGCGCTTGATCTGGGCGACGGAGCCTATCTGGAGCTTGGCCACGATAACGATCTATATGTAGAATGGGACACGGGCTATGCCGAGGCCAATTTCCGTGGGTACTGGGTGTACCTTAATGATAACGTGGTTCCGTTCTATATTATCGAGGAAAACGAGTACGGGAACCTTTACAACATCCCCGCGCTTCTCAATGGCGAGCAGGTATTCATACGCTGCGCCTGGTACTGGGACACGGACGGCGAAGGCGGAAGCTACCATGTGCTGGGCGCGGTCCGGGGGATCGACAAAGTGACCCGCGTCGTCAACCGTCAGCTGATACCGCTTACCGACGGGGATATCGTCACGCCGCTTTTCTCGATCGTGGACGAGCAGGGGATGCTTATTGAGCAGTTCGAGGGAGAACCGATACCCATATCGGGGCAGCCGGTGCTGGAGGACTTTACGCTCATAACTGGCACGTATCTATTCGGATTCCGGGTCGTGGACTGGTCGATGAATCTAATCGGAACCGAGTACTTCACGATCGACTGGGAGGAGTAGTGATTGGGCCGGTAACCATATAATGCGACTTGCTGATCATTGTCGAACTAACATCATTTAGGACCGAGGGCGGGGGCTTGCTCCCGCCGCGTCCTTTTGTTCTTTGCTTATTCGGGTTCTGAGATTAAGAGGACGCTCCGCTGGGTCCGGCACTAAAAAAGAAAGCTCATTCAATCGCTCAAATAGAGCTTCTTAAAAAGCAAATGCTATCTCCCTGCGCGGTCTATACCTTCCCCTTGACCCAGGTTCCCCGGGAAAAGAGCCAGAAGAGTATGACCCCCCGCACCAGATAGTCCGCGATCAACGTCATCCATACGAAGGGCAGATCGCCGCGCAGCGCGAACACGACATACGCGGAGGCGGCGGGACGAATGAGCATAACGCCCACGGCCGTGGCGATCATAGGCCCCACCGTGTACCCCGCGCCCCGCAGCGCGCCCATCGTGATAAAGCAGTAGGCCATCAGCGGCTGGGCAAGGGCCATCACCTGCATGACCCGGTGCCCGAGCGCGATTACCTCGGGATCATCGGAGAAAAGAAGGTCGATGAGCGAGCCGCCCCAGACCATGAGTCCCGCGCATATGATTACCGATACGAGAAGCGTCATGTTGCGTGCGCTCGCGGCATACCGTCGCGCCATGCCCGGAAGTCTGCGCCCGAGGCTCTGACCGACCAGCGTGGTCGCCGCCACCGAAAAGGCCTGTCCGTTCATAAACGTTATATTAAGTAGCGACTGCCCCGCCTGGTGCGTGGCGTAGGCTACGGTGCCAAGGCTGCTGATGATGCGGGTAAAGAGCAGCACGCCCACCCGCATGATCATCTGCTCCAGAAGCGCCGGAAACCCGACGCGCAGTATCCGGCGAAGCAGTCCCCAGTCGGGCCGCCAGCGCGCGCGTATGCGCAGCATGAACTCGTGGCGTCCCGCAACCACAGTCGCGATAGCCATCGCGAGAGCTACGACATACGATATACCGGTCGCCAGCGACGCGCCTCCCACGCCCATCGCCGGGAACCCCCATTTACCGAATATAAGCAGATAATTAAGGGGTATATTGATCGCGTTGGACGCGAGGTTCATCATCATCGCCGCGCGCGTATGTCCCGCCCCCCGCAGGCAGGCCGCGATCGCGAGCCCCAGTATCTGCACGGGAAAGAACAGCATCTGTATGCGAAAATACTCGGCCGCGCCATCGATCGTGTCGGGCTGCGCTCCCATCCATACCATTGCCTGACGCGACAGCAGTCCGCCTGCCACGGCCAGCGCCACCGAAAGGACGGCGCTCACTAGCAGCGCCTGCCGCAGTACAGCGTTCATACCGGCCTGGTCGCCCTCGCCCCGCATACGCGCGACCAGCGCGGTAAAGCCTACGTTGATGCCCATGCACAGCACCAGCAGCACGAAACGGGGCTGCGTCGAAAGCCCGACCGCCGCCAGCGCCCATGTGCCCAGCGACGATACCATGATAGTGTCGACGAGCTGACAGGCCGCCGCCAGTGTCATTTCCGCCATCGTGGGAAGCGCGACGCGGAGCACATCCCGGTCGATATCGCGTCGGGATACCGCTTCCTCATCGAAACTGTCGCGATGAATCAGCAGTTCCGCACTCTTTTCCACTCCCGCCTCCCAAAACCTACAATAAATATAGTCAAAACGTAAAAAATGAATGAACTTTTAGCTATAGCGGTTGCGCCGCGCCCGTTTGCGCGTTATACTTTTACCATGCAACAGGTCTGTTGACGCCGCAGGGTAAAAAGGCGTACTCGGAGGGGCGCAGCGATCGGGCGTCATTCGGAACGTCAAATTCCTGTTGATTCCGATAAAGCCGAAGCGTTCGCCGGTTATGCCGGGGGCTCCGGCTTTTTGATACCCGCGTAAAGCGCACGGCTGCAACGACGCCCGTCAGACGGCGACAATGTTGACGATACGGCCCCGGACGACGATAATTTTCCGGATCGTCTTTCCAGCGATCGCCCGCGCGATCTTCGGGTCGGACAGCGCGGCCTCGCGCATCGCGTCCTCGTCGGCGTCGGCGGTGATCTCGATGCGGCCGCGCACCTTGCCGCAAATCTGCACCGCGATTTCCACGGTTTCAAGCGTACAAAGGCTGGGATCCCACGCGGGCCACGGAGCCGTGCATATCATCCCCTCGCCGCCCGTATACTCCCAAAGCTCCTCCGCTATATGCGGGGCTACCGGGGAGAGGATACGAATGAGCGTCCTGTACGCGTCCCGGGACAGGGATCCTGCGGCATACACATCGTTCACAAACGACATCATCGCGGCGATC
>JAAYXU010000260.1 GCA_012515725.1 Clostridiales bacterium
CGATCCGGGACATGGACATCCCGGCTCTGCTCGTATACCCGATGGTGCGGGGCGCAGGCGCTCCTGCGACGCCGCTTGTCGCAAAGGGCGACCGGGTAGCGATGGGCCAGAAAATCGGAGAGCCTTCGGGCTTTATAAGCGCCGCGGTGCACGCGACAGTATCGGGCACAGTGCGCGCGGTGGAGTCCCGTCCGCATCCGGGAGGCGGCCATGTGCTGGCGGTCGTGGTCGAAAACGACGGGCTGTATACGCCGGTCGATACGGCGCGGCCTCTTAGCGCCGACGCTTCCGCCGAGGAAATCGTGGCGGCTGTCCGGGAGCTTGGCATCGTCGGCATGGGCGGAGCGACGTTTCCCACCCACGTAAAGCTCATGCCCCCCAAAGACGCGGAGATCGACACGCTGATACTAAACGGCGCGGAATGCGAGCCCTATCTGACGGCAGACCACCGGCTGATGCTGGAGCAGCCCGCCCGGATACTTCGGGGCGCCGATATCGTCGTGCGCGCGCTTCCCAGCATCCGCCGCGTCATAATCGGCATAGAGCTTAATAAGCGCGACGCGATACGCGCGATGCGCAGCGCCGCCTCAGGCCGGGACGATATAGCCGTCTCTCCTCTCAATGTCAAGTACCCGCAGGGGGCGGAAAAGCAGCTCATATGGGCCGCCGCCCGCAGGAAGGTCCCGGCGGGTGGCCTGCCGGCCGCCGTGGGCGTCCTGGTCATGAACGTGGGTACGGCGGCCGCCCTGGCAGACGCCATAGACACCGGCATGCCCACGCTGACGCGCGTCGTCACGGTGTCTGGGGACGCGGTGCGCGAGCCGGCCAACCTCAGGGTGCGCATCGGCGCGTCGCTTGACGACTGCATCGCCGCATGCGGGGGAGCGGAGCAGGCGGTCAAGCTGATCGCCGGCGGCCCGATGATGGGTATCGCGCTGCCTGACGGTAAAGCGCCGGTACACGCCGGTACGTCGGGGATACTGCTCCTGTCCGCAAAGGCGGCCGCGCGGTCCGCGCCCGCCAACTGTCTGCGGTGCGGCCGGTGCGTGGCGGTCTGTCCCATTGGCCTTATGCCCCTTCACATCGCGCAGACCGCCGACCGGGGCGAGTTCGATCTCGCCCAGCGGCTTCACGCGATGGACTGCATAGAGTGCGGCAGCTGTTCCTACACCTGTCCGGCCCACCGCTATCTGCTGCAGTCGATCCGGCTGGCCAAGAGTCAGATTCGCAGCAGAGGCCGCAAATAGGTAAGGGAGAGGAGAACCGACATGTCGCTGCATGTTTCATCGTCGCCCCACGTGTTTACGCCCGTAAGCTCACGCAACCTCATGCTCGAGGTGCTTGTGGCTCTGACGCCTGCCGCGGTAGCGGGCATCGTATTCTTCGGACCGCGCGCGATACTGCTTATATGCCTGAGCGCCGCGACCGCCGTATTGACCGAGTACATACTCCAGAGAATGGCGCGCCGCCCGATCACAGTCGGCGATTACTCCGCTGCGGTCACCGGCGTGCTGCTTGCGCTCAATCTCCCCCCTACCGCGCCCTGGTGGATGCCCGTCATAGGATCAGCGTTCGCGATAGCGATCGTCAAGCAGGCGTTTGGGGGGCTCGGGTTCAACTTCATGAACCCCGCGCTGGCCGCGCGCGCGCTGCTCGTGGCGAGCTGGCCCATGCGCATGACGGGTGACGCGTTCGTGTCGCCCACATTCTGGGGCGCTGTGGACGCTGTCAGCGGCGCCACGCCGCTGGCGCTCATAAAAGCGGGCCAGGCGAGTGAGCTTCCTCGGCTCCTCGACCTTTTCCTGGGCAGCACGGGCGGGTGCATCGGGGAGACCTCGGCGCTGGCGCTGATCGCGGGCGGGCTGTATCTCATACTCCGGCGCGTCATATCATGGCGGATCCCGGTCACGTACATCGGCACGGTATTTGTCATGACGCTCCTTATGGGTGGCTTCGACGCGACGCTTTCGCTCTACCATGTGCTGGGCGGCGGACTCATGCTGGGCGCGTTCTTTATGGCCACAGACTACGTCACCTCGCCCATGACGGCGCTGGGCCAGGTGATCATGGGCGTGGGCTGCGGCGTCATGACATCGCTCATCCGGCTTCTGGGCGGATATCCGGAGGGAGTATCCTACTCGATACTGCTATTTAATGTCGCGACGCCGCTCATCGAGCGATTCACGCGGCCAAAGGTGTTCGGGGAGGTGCGGCGAAATGCGTAGCATACTGGTTCTCAGCCTGAAGCTGCTGGTCATCACACTGGTCGCGGGCCTCGCGCTGGGCGCGACATACGCGATAACCGAGGAGCCCATCCGGCAACAGAACATTTTGAAGGCGGAAGCGGCGCGGAAGTCGATCTTCGGGGAAGCCGATTTCGAGCAGGCGACCGAAGTTGAAGCCATCAGGGCCACTGACGAGCGCTTCGCTGGCGTAACAGACGCCTATTACGCCGTGCAAAGCGGGCAGATCACAGGCTGTGTCGTATCGATAGCCGCCTCAGGATACGGCGGCGACATCACGCTCACCGTGGGCGTCGACCCCGAGGGCCGTATCGCGGGTCTCGAGGTGGGCTCGCACAGCGAGACGCCGGGGCTTGGCGCAAAGGCGCGCGATGCCGCGTTTAAGGAGCAGTTCGCGGGCAGGCGGGCGCCGCTTGCGGTCGTCAAGAGCGACCAGCCGTCCGAAAACGAAATAAGCGCCATCACCGGCGCGACCATCACGAGCCAGGGCGTGACAGACGCGACGAATCTGGCCGCCGAGTTCGCAGCCAGGCTCTTTGCGGCAGGAGGGAAATAGCATGAAACTGGCGCCAATATTGAAAAACGGAATACTCACCGAAAACCCCACGTTCCGTCTGGTGCTGGGTATGTGCCCGACGCTTGCCGTCACCACCGTCGCCATCAACGGAATCGGTATGGGGCTGGCCACTACGTTCGTGCTGATGGGCTCGAATATCGCGATATCGCTTCTCAAGAGCTTCATTCCCGAGAAAGTGCGCATCCCGGCCTACGTCGTTATCATCGCGACGTTCGTCACGATGGTGCAGCTCCTCATGGAAGCGTTCCTGCATGACCTCTATAACGCGCTGGGTATATTCATACCGCTCATCGTCGTCAACTGCATCATACTGGCGCGGGCCGAGGCGTTCGCCAACAAGCACTCGGTGATCGAGTCGCTGACCGACGGGCTGGGCATGGGTCTTGGCTTTACGCTGTCGCTGACGACGCTGGGCTCGATCCGCGAGCTGCTCAGCAACGGAACGATATTCGGACTTAAAATCATGGGCGCGGGCTTCGAGCCGGCCCTCATTATGGCGATGGCGCCGGGCGGATTCATGCTGCTGGGACTGCTGCTGGCCCTCATCAACAAGCTGGGCGAGAAAAAGGCGTAGGAGGTAATCGATGGAAACTTTCAAATCGCTGCTGCTCATCGTACTGAGCTCCGCGCTTGTAAATAACTTCGTGCTGTCGCGGTATCTGGGATGCTGCCCCTTCCTGGGCGTATCAAAGAAGGTGGATACCGCACTGGGCATGGGCCTGGCCGTCATATTCGTGATGGCGATGGCCTCGGTCATTACATGGCTCGTGCAGTACTATCTGCTGGAGGCCGACTGGCTCGCCGCTCTGGGTATCGGGGATCTGCGCTTCCTGCAGACCATCGCATTCATACTGGTCATCGCCGCGCTGGTTCAGTTCGTCGAGATGGTGATTCAGAAAAGCGCACCCGCGCTCTACTCGGCGCTGGGCGTCTATCTGCCCCTCATTACGACCAACTGCGCGGTGCTGGGCGTAGCGATCATCAATATCAATGAGGGCTACAATCTGCTGGAAACCCTCTTTAATGGCATCGGGGGCGCGGTGGGATTCGCGCTGGCCATCGTGCTCTTCGCGGGCATCCGGGAGCGGCAGGAGTACGCGGATATCGCAAAGTCGTTCCGCGGGTTCCCGATCGCGCTCATCACGGCGGGGCTTATGGCCATCGCGTTTCTGGGCTTCCAGGGACTCATCCGGTAAGGGAGGGAATAGGCGTGAACGAAATAATCATCGGATCCGCCGCGGCGCTGGGCGCGCTGGGTCTTCTTTTCGGCGCGTTGCTGGCCGTCGCTTCCAGATTCTTCGGGGTCACGGCTGACAGCCGCGTCATACAGGTCCGCGAGAACCTGCCCGGAGCGAACTGCGGCGGTTGCGGGTACGCGGGCTGCAACGCGTTCGCCGAGGCGATCGTATCCGGAGGCGCGCCGGTCAACGGCTGCCCGGCCAATTCCACCGAGAACGCTCAGAGGATTGCGTCCATCATGGGCGTTGAGTGCGGCGACGTGGAGCCTCTGGTCGCGATGGTCCGGTGCCGGGGGACGCTCGCGAATACGCATATCAAATACGAGTACGAGGGAATCACCGACTGCGCGGCGGCAGCGGCGCTGGCCGAGGGCTACAAGGCCTGCCGTTTCAGCTGCATGGGACTTGGAAACTGCACCCGTGTGTGTCCTACCGGCGCGGTGACGGTCGTGGACGGTCTTGCCACGATCGATCACGACCGCTGTATCACCTGCGGCAAATGCGTCGCCGCCTGTCCGCGCCATATCATCCATCTCGTACCGGCCTCGGCTGGCGCAGTGGTGCTTTGCTCGGCCAACGCGAAGGGCAAGACAGTCCGGGAAGCGTGCGATGTGGGCTGCATCGGCTGCGGCATATGCGCGCGGGTGTGCCGGTTCGGCGCGATAACTATGGTGGACGACCTGCCGATCATCGACTACGACAAGTGTACAGGCTGCAACCAGTGCGTGGACAAGTGCCCCCGCAACGCGATCCGCGGCCGCGAGGGCAGCCGCAAGGTCGCCTTCATACACAGCGAGGAGTGCGTGGGCTGCACGCTGTGCGCCGGGGAGTGCAAGTTCGACGCGATCGAAGGCGAGCCCAAAACGATACACTCAGTGGACCCCGACAAATGCTCAGGCTGCAAACAGTGCGTGAACGTCTGCCCGCAGGAGGCCATCACGCTCATAGATAAGGACTAAACAGCAGGATGCCGCCTTGTTAAAAGACAAGCGCTTGGGGCATAACCCCCGAGCGCTTGTCTTTTGCGACAGGCAGGACGAACCCCTTCGTCCTGCCCTGAAGTGTACCCCGGATTATTCCCCCGGTCTCCCCCGCCCCTCCAGCGCTTCCCGCGCCCGCGCGGCGCTCTCCAACACGCGCTCCCGGGCCGGCCCACCGGGCAGGTCCCTCCCGGCCACGCAGGCCGCAAGGTCGATTGCGGTGCGGAAGTCCTCGCCAATCAGAGGCGAATACGAGCGGAGCTCCTCGTCCGAAAGGTCCTCGAGCGCTCTGCCCTGCCGGATGCAGTCCAGCACCATCGCTCCCACGACTGCGTGCGCCTCGCGGAAAGCGAGACCCCTGCGCACCAGATAGTCTGCGGCGTCGGTAGCGTTCGCAAAGCCCCCCGCCGCGCCCCGGCGCATCGCGTCGGTCCGGAATCGCGCCGTCCGGATCATGCCGGTGAAGACGGAAAGGCAGCGCTCCGCGGTATCGAGCGCGTCAAAAAGCGCTTCCTTATCCTCCTGCATGTCCTTGTTGTATGCGAGCGGCAGGCCCTTCATCACGGTCAGTAGCGCCATCAGGTCTCCGTACACCCTGCCGGTCTTGCCCCGTATGAGCTCGGCCACGTCAGGGTTTTTCTTCTGGGGCATGATGCTGCTGCCGGTGCTGTAGCCGTCGTCCATCTCCACGAATCCGAATTCGCCGGTCGACCAGAGTATGAGCTCCTCACACATGCGCGAGAGGTGCATCATGACAAGCGACAGACAGAAAACGCACTCGATCACGAAATCCCGGTCGGAGACCGCATCCATCGCGTTATCGGATATCGCGTCAAAACCCAGAAGTTCCGCCGTCCGCTGCCGGTCGAGCGGATACGTGGTTCCGGCCAATGCGCCCGAGCCCAGCGGCATCACCGACGTTCTGCGGCGGCATTCGTCCAGCCTACTTAGGTCGCGCAGCAGCATCTGAACCCATGCCATCATATGGAATCCCAGCGTCACCGGCTGGGCCCTCTGCAGATGGGTGTAGCCGGGCATGATGTCGCCTGCGTGCTTTTCGGCCAGCTCCGCAAGCGTCCGCGCCAGCGCCGCGATGCTCTCCCCGACAGCGCGGGTACGCTCAATCACATACATCCGCGTATCGAGCGCGACCTGGTCGTTGCGGCTGCGCCCGGTATGCAGGCGCTTGCCCGCCTCTCCGATGCGCTGCGTGAGTATCTGCTCTATGTTCATATGGATGTCCTCGGCGTCGGCGCGCAGTGTGAGCGCGCCCGATTCCGCGTCGGCCAGTAACTGTGTGAGTCCCGATACGATAGCCTGCGCGTCCTGCGGCGGGATGATTCCCTGCTCGCCCAGCATCCGCGCGTGCGCGATGCTGCCCCGTATATCCTCCCGGACGAGTCGCTGATCAAATCCTATCGACGACTGGAAATCGTCTACGCTCGCCTCGGTTTCCTTTTCAAACCGGCCCGACCATAGCTTCATGGCTCCCGTCTCCTTTGTATCTTATCGCGACTTACCGTCCGTCCAGGCTCTCCTTCATGAGCGCGCGCACCGTCATTGGCAGACCGAAAAGGTTGATGAATCCCTCTGCGTCCTTCTGGTTGTAGACCGCGTCCTCGCCGAACGTTGCGAAAGCCTCGTTATAGAGCGAGTACGGGGAGGCGACGCCAGCGGGAGTACAGTTTCCCTTGTAGAGCTTCATGCGTACCGTTCCGGTCACGGTCCGCTGCGTGACGTCGACGAATGCCGATAGCGCTTCCCGCAGCGGCGTATACCACTGTCCGAAGTACACAAGCTCCGCGAAGCGCGCGGCCACCAGCTCCTTGTAGTGGGCCGTATCCCGATCCAGCGTCAGCGACTCGAGCTCCCGGTGAGCGGCGTACAGTATCGTTCCGGCGGGCGTCTCGTATACGCCCCGCGATTTCATGCCCACCAGCCGGTTTTCTATGAGGTCTGCGATGCCCACGCCGTTTCGCGCGCCGATCGCATTTAGCTCCTCTATGAGCGCGACGCCGCCAGGCGCTTTTCCGTTAAGGCGCACAGGCACACCCTTTTCAAACCCCAGCTCGACGTACTCGGGCTTATCTGGCGCCTGCTCGGGCGGTACGCATATCATATACAGCTCGTCGCGCGGCGCGTTCATCGGGTCTTCGAGATCGGCCCCCTCGTGGCTCAGGTGCCACAGATTGCGATCCATGCTGTATGGCCGCTCCTTTGTGACCGGCACGTCGATGCCGCGTGCCCTGGCGTACTCGATCTCCTCGTCCCGGGAGCGGATGTCCCATATCCGCCACGGGGCGATGATCTGTAGGTGGGGATTGAGTGCCTTGACCGTGAGCTCAAAGCGCACCTGGTCGTTTCCCTTTCCGGTAGCGCCATGGGCTACCGCCTGGGCCCCTTCCCTTTCGGCTATCTCCACGAGCCGCCGGGCGATGATGGGCCGGGCGAACGATGTGCCAAGCAGGTACTTGCCCTCGTAGACCGCACCTGCCTTGAGCGTCGGAAATACAAAGTCGTACACAAATTCCTGGCGCAGATCCTCGATATAGAGCTTACTCGCGCCTGTGCGCTTCGCCTTCTCGTGAAGCGGCGCAAGCTCCTCGCCCTGACCCACGTCAGCAGCCATCGCGATGACCTCGCAGTCGTAGTTTTCCTTGAGCCAGGGAATGATGATGGACGTGTCCAGACCGCCAGAGTAGGCCAGAACCACTTTCATTTTCGACATATGGGTTTCCTCCGGTATCGTTTTTATTATTATACACCGTTAAGTATATTTATGCAACATCGATTTTTGATTCTGTGCCAAGGAATACTTAACTTTTGATTTACCGGTACTCTTGAATTCCCCCTTCACCGGTGTTACTATTCACATTGGTTCCTTCACTGAAAAAACGAAACACGGAGAGGCACATGATATTCAGCAAGCAGATGATCAAGGAGTTTAATACCACCGCGGTATTTGACCTCATCAATAAAAGCATGCCCATCTCCCGGGCCCGTATCGCCAGGATCACGGGGCTGAGTCCCACCACGGTATCGACGCTGACGCAGAATATGATCGACTTTGGCATCGTCTGCGAGACGGGGCTTGGCGAATCGGTCACCAGCGGACGGCGTCCGGTGCTGCTGGAGGTCAACCCCTCGGGGGCTTACATCGCAGCCATGGAGGTCGGCCCCGAGTCACTCACTGGCGCGCTATTCGACGCGACTTGCCGCATGGCGCTCAAGCTGACGCGTGAAATCTCGGACTTCAACAGGCTGGGAAACCTTATACGGGATACCCTACAGGCGCTCATCGCCGAC
>JAAYXU010000261.1 GCA_012515725.1 Clostridiales bacterium
AAAGGCGGGAGAGAGCTGGGAGATTTCTGATCGCCCCGGCTTTGAGTCGGTGGTGATGGACGGCCCGGCTGCGGGGCTACCGTTTAGCCAGTACATCGCGCGGATGGGCGAGGACTTCTACGGCGGGGAGGCAGCGGAAGGGGGATTTCCGCTACTTATTAAGTTCATAGGCCCGTCTCAATGGCTGTCGGTGCAGGTGCATCCGGGCGACGACAGCGCGGCTGAGGGGGAAGCGGGCAAGGCCGAGGCCTGGGTGGTGATAGACGCGCCCAAGGATGGCCGCATCATATACGGCGTGCGCGGCGGTCGGGACGCGTTCGAGGCGGCTCTTGCGGGCGGGACGCTGCGCGACGCGCTGGGCTGGCTGCCTGTTAGGGCCGGGGACGTCGTTAATATTCCGGCTGGTACGGTGCACGCGCTGGGTCCGGACGTGACGGTATACGAGATACAGCAGTCGTCGGATACGACATACCGCGTCTACGACTGGGATCGGATAGACGAGGACACCGGCAGGCCCCGTACCCTGCACACGCGGCAGGCACTGCGGGTCATCGACTGGGATGCGGAATTCGTGCGCCGCGCGGGTCTGACACTGCCCGAGGAGGGCGCAGCGCGCACCCTGCTCGTTTGCAGCCGGCACTTCGCGCTGGAGCGTATCGATGCGGACGGTATTTTTGTCGACCGCGGGCCCGGCGGCTTTTCGGTCTGGTCGGTCGCGTCGGGAAGCGGCAGCGTGCGATGCGGCGATCCCGGACGCGGATTCGACGTGAAGGCGGGCGACAGCTTCGTCGTACCGGCCTGCGCGACGGGGCTTCATTTCGAGGGACGGGCCGCGCTGCTCAGGGGACACGCGACTCCGCCCTCCGAGATGCGGCGCTGGCTGCTTCAGCGGGGCGCGGGCGCACAGGATATGAGCGCCATAGACTGGCGATAGGAGGAATTTAGAATGGATATTCGTGAAGCGGCGCGCGCAAGGCGTACCGTCCGCAGGTTTTCGCAGAAACCCATCGACCGGGCGCTACTCGTGGACTGGGTGGACTGCGCGCGTCTGTCGCCGTCGGCATCCAATCGGCAGCCGCTCCGGTACCGAATCATCGACGACCCGGCGCGGGCGGAGCGGATATTTCCGCTGACCCGGTGGGCGGCGCTTCTGGGACCGCAGGGGACGCCGACTCCCGGAGAGCGGCCCACGGCCTATATACTGCTGCTCGCAGACCGGACTGTCGCGCCGGGCGGTTGCGCGCACGACACGGGCGCGGCAGCGCAGACTATACAGCTGCTGGCGACCGGACACGGCGTTGGCTGCTGCTGGATGGGCGCGATAGACCGGGACGCGATACTGGCGGCGGAGGGACTGGATCCCGAGCGCTACGCGCTCGACACGCTGCTCGCGCTCGGTTACGCGGCCGAAGAGCCGGTATTCGAGGACGCGCCTGACGGCGATGTGCGCTATTACCGGGACGAGACCGGGCGGCATCGGGTGCGCAAGCGGACGCTAGGCGACGTGCTTATTTAGTCCGCGCGGCGCGCAAATAAGGGGCGCGGCGGCACTGGACGGCGGTGCTCCTCATTCGTATAATGGCATGCAGGGAGGCGGATCCGATGACATATCTGAAGAACGAGATACTGGAGATACTGCTGGAAGATTCCCGCACGACCCCGGCGCAGATGGCTGTGATGCTGGGGGTGAGCGAAAAGGAGATCGAGTCGGCGGTCAGTGAGCTGGAAAAGGACCGGGTCATCGTCAAGTACAACACGATGATCGACCGGGACAAAACCGACGAGTCGCTGGTGGAGGCGCTCATCGAGGTGCGTGTGACGCCCCAGCGTGACCGTGGCTTCGACGAGATCGCGCGGCGCATATACCGATTCCCCGAGGTGCGCTCGGTATACCTTATGTCGGGCGGCTACGATCTCATGGTGCTCACCGAAGGCAAGACACTAAAGCAGGTCGCCTTTTTCGTAGCAGAGAAGCTCTCCACGATCGAGGGCGTCATATCGACGGCGACCCATTTTGTGCTCAAGAAATACAAGGACGACGGCGTTGTATTCGATGAGGAATCCGATAACCGGCTGGCGGTGACCCCGTGAGCGCTGAAAAATGGGTAAATCCCGTCGTAAAGGCCGTGCCGCCGTCGGGCATCCGGCAGTTTTTCGACATCGTCAACGAAATTGAGGGCGCGGTATCGCTGGGTGTGGGTGAACCGGACTTCGTGACGCCGTGGCGCATGCGGGAGGCCGCAATCTGGTCGCTGGAGCAGGGCGAGACACACTACACGTCCAACTGGGGAACGCCTGAGCTGCGCGGCGCGATCGCACAGTATCTCAGGACCCGGTTCGCGCTCGAATACAATCCTGCCCGGGAGATACTCGTGACCATAGGGGCCAGTGAGGGGATCGACCTGGCGCTGCGGACGATACTGCGTCCCGGCGACGAGGTGCTCATCCCCGATCCCTCCTATGTCAGCTATGCGCCCTGCGTGATGCTGGCGGGAGGTGTACCCGTGGGCGTGCGAACCGGCGCGGACGAGGGGTTCCGTATGGTGCCCCAAGCTGTCCGCGACGCGCTGACCCCCCGGAGCCGGGCGATCATACTGCCCTATCCCAATAACCCGACCGGCGCGGTGATGGAGCGGGCTGACCTTGCCGCGCTATCTGAAGCCGTGGCAGAGGCGGACCTGGCGGTTATATCCGACGAGATCTATGGCGAGCTTACCTACACGGGAGACCGCCACGTATCGATCGCCGAGCTGCCGGGCATGAGGGAGCGGACGATACTGCTGTCGGGATTCTCGAAGTCCTTTGCGATGACGGGATGGCGATTGGGGTATGCCTGCGGTCCCGATGAGATCATGGCTGCGATGGTCAAAATCCACCAGTACACCGCGCTGTGCGCGCCTATCATGGCGCAGCGGGCCGCGCTGGAGGGGCTGCGCTTTGGACTCACGGACGATTTCTCGGAGGTTGCGTCTATGCGGAGGTCATACAATCGCCGCCGCCGCGTGATCGTGGAGGCCTTCAATAAAATGGGCCTGCCCTGCTTCGAGCCGCTTGGCGCGTTTTATGCGTTCCCGTGTATCCGTCCGACCGGCATGACCAGCCAGCAGTTCTGCGAAACGCTGCTGCGTGAGCAGAAGCTCGCGCTGGTTCCGGGTACCGCGTTCGGCCCGTCGGGCGAGGGCTTTGTGCGCGCGTCCTACGCCTATTCGATGGGCGTCATTCAGGAGGCTATGGCAAGACTGCGGGCATTCCTTGCTGACCACGGGGTCGCGCCGTGAGCGGGAAAAACGCCTGGCAGCCCTTTCGGGGCTTTTCGATAAATACAAAAAAGCCCGCGGTGACATGGGGATTCATACTCGTATGCGTGGCGGTATATGGTATCGATATCGTCACGTCCTACTGGCTGCAGGGAACCTGGTCGCTGGGCGTGCTCTCGTGGTACGGCATGCGCATTAACCCGCTCATCACGGCCGGGCAGTGGTGGCGGCTCATCACGCCCGTATTTCTACACGGCAGCGTGTCCCATCTTCTTTTCAACTGTCTGGCGCTCTATATATGGGGGCGCTATGTGGAAGCGCTTTACGGCCGCGCGAAGTACGCCGGAATACTGTTCATGGCGGGTTTTTCGGGCTGCGTGCTGGGCTACGCGTTCTCGGCGAACAATTCGCTGGGGGCGTCGGGCGCGGTATTCGGACTGTTCGGAGCGATTCTGGCCTTTCGGAAATACGACAAGCGGCTCTTTAACTTCATATTCGGTATGCAGACGCTGCTCTACGTGGGTATCAATCTGGCGATGGGGTTCTTTCAGCCCTATATAGATATACTGGGCCACGTTGGAGGTCTTGTCGGCGGGTATCTGGCCGGGCGTACGCTGGGTATGCTGATCGAGAAGCGTATGACACCCGGCCGCGCGCTGGCAGGCGTTACGTACGCCGTGCTGAACGCCGCCTGCATCGCGCTGGGTTATTTCCGGTGAGTCTAGTAGAGCTTCTCGAGCGCTATCCAGCTCTCATATCCTCCCGGATACGCGGAGCTTTTTTCGACATAAAGCACCGCGCCTACCTTTTCAAAACATAGATAGAATACGTCGCCCGTCTCCCCGACAGGCTCAGCCCGCAGGAATCCGCCCACCACGGTCAGGTTTACCTGACCCTCGAAGTCATCCCAGACGACACGGCTTGTGATACCGGGCGATATCTGCAGCATGTGCGAGCTGTCCGCGTCGGACCATATTCCGGCCAGCGGCTCGAGCGTGGCGGGATCGGCGAGCGCCGGATCCTCGCGCACCGCGGCGTACTCGTGGTCAAGTCCGGTCTCGCCAAGTGTCAGGAAGCCCTCCGCGGGGCTTGCGGTCGTGAGCGACAGATGCGTACCGCGGGCGTTTATTATGACTACATTGTTCTCAAAGAGCTGGTAGCTGCCGTATACGTTATCGATCGTACAGCCACCCTGTCCGTCGATCGAGATTTTACGGATGCCCGGACCGCCCTCCGCCGGAGGATTATCGTACAGTACCAGGTAGTCGCCCCGTATGCGTCCCGAGTCGGCCTGCTTCCACAGGGTGCGGTTGGCCTGTCCTCCGTCGGGGGCATGCTCGAAGAGCACCTCGAGAGTGCCGTCCGCCGCAAACGCGTACTGCACCCACTGCGCGGCCCCGCTCTGGAACGTCATGCGCATCCTGCCGTCCGCAGCCGTATATGTGAAACCCGCGTCAGCCTCTTCCAGCCATCCGTAGCGGGTTCCGTCGCCGTCCGCCTCGAAATACAGCGTCAGACGCCCGCCCTCGTCGGTCCACAGTCCGGCAAGACGCTCCTGCTGGGCGGCGTCCCCGGGATACTTGTCGGGATGCACGTAGCGCGCGTCCTGTCCGCTTTCTGCAGTCAGCGTAAGGAACGCGTCCTCCACCGAGTAACGGTAGGTTGTCTTCCTGCGCGCCGAGTCGGTGATTTCGAGCGTGCCGGTATCGGTAATTTCCCATTTGGCGGGTTCGTCGTCAAAGAATGCGCCGCCGTCCTCCGCGATGACCAGGCGCTCGCTGCCGGTTCCCCCGATGAGATCCCACTGCCCGGCCAGAGCCGGATCGGTAACGCGCGGGGCGCATCCCGAATAAAGAGCGACGGTCAGTACGGCAAGCAGCGCCGGTATCAACTTTCTCACAGCTGTTCCCTTCCTGTCTTTGGAATATAGATATTATAGCATACCCATCCTTTGAATAGTATTCCGGTTTTGTCACGTTCCTGTGAACAGAATTGTACGCGAATATTTGGATCGTATGGGAATTCGGTGAAAACCGTGAAAATATGCGAAACAGTGAACCTCCGAACAGTGAAAATACCTCGGCATAAAAATAATTTTCATAAATACCGTTTGTTATATTGAAAAACATATTCACTTGTGCTATGATTGCACAGGCGGGACGCTATACATAGACGAAGGGAGAAAACGATGGAGAAATCCGCAATCCTGTACAAGATGGATTCGCTTGAGGGTATATTCAGCGCGTCGGATCATAAGATCGCCGATTATATTCGCGCCAACGAGCGCGATATCATCCGGCTGTCCATCGTCGAGTTCGCCGAGATATGCGACACCGCCGAGGCTACGATCGTGCGCTTCTGCAAGAAGCTGGGGTTCAACGGATACCAGGACTTCAAGATATCTCTCGCGCAGGAGCTCAACGACCCAATAGAGCGGATATTTGAGGAGGCCTCCAAGGAGGATTCGGCGGCTGACATATTCAGCAAGGAAATCAGCAGCATCGTGGGAACCCTGGACTATACGAAGCGTGTGCTGGATCAGAAAAACCTCCAGGCTGTAGCCGAGCTCATCCGCGCGGCGCGCAAGGTATATTTCTTCGGCAGCGGCAACTCCGCCTCGGTAGCGCTGGACGCGGCGCACAAGATGGTTCGCGCCGGTATCGACAGCGCGGCGTACACCGATTCGCACATGCAGCAGATTCACGCGGCGACGATGCGGCCGGGCGACGTGGCAGTCGGCATATCCCACTCGGGCAGCTCGCGGTGCGTCGTGGACGCGCTGGCGTCAGCCCGAGAGCGGGGCGCGGCGACGGTATGCATGTGTACCTACGGTAAATCGCCGATCACCCGGGTGGCTGACTATCCGCTTTTCACGGCATCGGAGGAAGTTAAATACCGCGTGCTGTCGCTCTCGTCGCGAATCGCGCAGCTCGCGCTCATCGACGCGCTCTACATCTGGGTCAGCATCCATCGTGAGGATCAGGCGCTCGATACAATGCAAAGCATCGAAAAAGCGCTGGAAAAGACGAAGTATTAAACGCTTAGGGAA
>JAAYXU010000262.1 GCA_012515725.1 Clostridiales bacterium
TATTACCCCCGAGCGGCTGCGATTCGACTTCAATTTCCCGCGGAAGGTAGAGCCCGGGGAGCTTGCCCGCATCGAGGAGTGGGTCAACGCAGCCATCGCCGCCGATGTACCCATTACCTGCGACGAAATGTCGGTCGAGGCAGCGCAGAATACGGGTGCCGTGGGCGTATTCGGCAGCCGCTACGGCGATGTGGTCAAAGTATTTACGATGGGAGACTACTCCAGGGAAATATGCGGCGGGCCGCACGCCTCGCGAACCGGAGAACTGGGCGTATTCAAGATACAAAAGGAGCAGGCCGTGAGCGCCGGTGTCCGACGCATCCGCGCTATCCTGAGTAATCCCGAACAGTAGGGGATGGTACGAACCGCCTGACGCGCTCTTTAGCCGCGGTTGCCGACAGTTGGGAGGCGTATCGTTGACAGCGCCATCCGCGGACGTTTACTATGAAGCGGAAGACGGGGGAAGGGGGGAGGACATGCTCTGGTGGAACGGACTATCTTCGCTGCAGCAGTTTTTTTATGTGATCGCGATCCCGGCGACCGTATTGCTGCTCATTCAGACCATACTGCTTTTCTTCGGGTTCGGCGATGAGGATTCGGACGGTGATGTGGACGCCAGCGCGGACGGCATTCCCGACGACCTGCCCGATGGGGACGCCGCATTTGAAATGGACGCGGACGATATCGGAGGGGTTTCGGGCGCGGACGCCGCCGATCTGCGGCTTTTCTCTGTGCGTGGCATCATATCGTTTTTCGTCGTCACGGGCTGGTGCGGGGTGATTTTTTCTTCATTCATGCCGCCGTGGCTTACGGTGCTGCTGGCGCTCGTTCTGGGGGCCGCCGGACTTTATCTGACGGCAAAGCTTTTCCAGTGGTCGCGCATGCTGCAAAGCAGCGGAAACATACGGCGGGTCCGGGCCGTTGGCCAGATCGCCGAGGTTTATATCCCGGTCCCCGCGTCCCGCAGGGGCACAGGCAGGATCATGGTACTCATACAGGAACGGCTGACCGAGCAGGAAGCTATTACTGACTCCCGGCAAACGCTGCCCACCGGATCGCAGGTAATCGTGCGGCAGGCGCTGCACGACGGACTGCTGCTGGTGGAGCCCATCAGGCAGGACAGGAACATAAAAGGATAGAGGAGGTATTTGAATGGGTGAATGGATCATAGGTATCACTGTCATCGCGGTACTCTTTCTAACGACCATCATCATGATACTGAGGCGGTACCGCAAATGTCCCTCGGACAAGATACTGGTCATATACGGCAAGGTGGGCGAGGATCGGTCGGCCAAGTGCATCCACGGAGGCGCTAGCTTCATATGGCCGGTGATCCAGAGCTATCAGTTCCTGGATCTGACCCCCATGTCGATCGAGGTCAACCTGACCAACGCGCTCAGTCGGCAGAATATCCGCATTGACGTGCCTTCCCGGTTCACTGTAGGTATATCCACCGAGGAGGGTATCATGCAGAACGCCGCCGAGCGGCTGCTGGGCCTCAACCTCAAGGAGATACAGGAGCTGGCAAAGGACATCATATTCGGTCAGCTGCGTCTAGTCGTCGCCACAATGGACATCGAGGAGATCAATACCGATCGGGATAAGTTTCTGGCGGCGGTGTCGAGTAATGTGGAAACGGAACTCAAAAAAATAGGCCTTCGGCTCATTAATGTGAACGTAACCGATATTAACGACGAGTCCGGCTACATAGAGGCCCTGGGCAAGGAGGCCAGCGCCAAGGCTATCAACGACGCCCGCAAGAGCGTCGCAGAGAGAGACCGAGACGGCGCGACCGGAGAGGCCAACGCTAACCAGGAGAAAAGGATCAACGTTGCCCGCGCCAACTCGATCGCCGTGCAGGGCGAGAACGAAGCAAAGGTCACGATCGCGGAGTCTGAGGCGCTGCGGCGTGAGAAAGTCGCCGAAGCCGAGCGCCGTGCGGCTGCCGCCGAGAAGGTGCAGCAGGCAAAGGCGATGGAGGAAGCCTATCTGGCGCAGCGGGAGGCCGAGATTGGCCGCGCACGGCTGGAGCAGGCCACGCGGGAGGCAGACGAAATCGTCAAGGCCGAGATTGATAAGCGCACCGTTGAGATCGCGGCCGAGGCCGAGGCCGAGAGGGTACGCCGAAACGCGCGGGGCGAGGCCGACGCGATATACGCGAAGATGGAGGCGCAGGCCCGCGGTATTGAGGAGTTGCTCGGCAAGCAGGCCGAGGGTTTCAGCCGCATCGTGGCCGCGGTAGGCGGTAACGCCGCAGACGCAGTGCGTCTCATGATCGCCGACAAGATGGAGGATCTGGTTCGGGTGCAGGTCGAGGCCATCAAGAATCTTAAGATCGACAAGGTCACCGTCTGGGATAGCATGCAGGGCGGAAAGCCCGCGACCGCCGGTTTCCTTTCGGGCATGCTTGGCGCGGTGCCCCCGCTCAAGGAGATGTTCAACATGGCAGGCATGGAGCTTCCTGAGTATCTGGGCAAGGACAAGGAAGACAAATCCGGCGCGGAAGCGGATCAATAGAGCGGACGATTATAAGGGCGCGTCTTCGGACAGCGCCCTTTTTTCTTGCTCGATGCGTGAGTACGCCCAAGTATCCGCTTTTTCGGGAGGTAGAATCCCAATCGAGTGAAACGATACAAATATGATAAGTAAAACTAAAACACGAATGGTACAGGTTAGAGTGGCAGTTGATGGAACGAGAAAGGTGTAACGGTACACACGCGCTTCATACTTTCCGCGAAGTGTTATAAATACTGTAATCGGTTTCATCCAACCCTCGTTGCGTTCACCACCTGATCATGCTAAAATAGGGAAGATATTTGGATTGGAGCGCAGCACTGATGAATGATTTTCTCAAGCGTCTGTTGGGCGACAGCAACGACCGCGAAGTAGCCCGCCTCATGAAGCAGGCTGCCCGCATCGACGCGCTGGAGCCCGATATGCAGCGTCTGAGCGACACGCAGATGGCTGAAAAGACAGTAGAATTTAAGAAGCGGCTGGCCGACGGACAGACGCTCGACGATCTGCTGCCCGAGGCGTTCGCTCTGGTGCGCGAGGCTGCGGTGCGCACCGTAGGGCAGCGGCATTTCGAGACGCAGCTCGCGGTAGGCGTCGTGCTGCACCAGGGCCGAATCGCCGAGATGCGCACCGGTGAGGGCAAGACGCTGGCGGCTACGCTGCCCGCGTACCTTAACGCGCTCACGGGACAGGGCGTACACATAGTTACGGTCAATGATTATTTGGCACGGCGTGACAGCCAGTGGATGGGGAAAATATACCGCTTCCTGGGTATGCGGGTAGGACTCGTGGTCAGCCAAATGGATCCGGCGCTCAAGCGGGAATCCTACGCGGCCGACATCACGTACGGTACCAATAACGAATACGGATTCGACTATTTGCGCGACAATATGGTAATACACCGGCAGAACATGGTGCAGCGGGAGCTATCCTTTGCGATCATCGACGAGGTGGACAGTATACTCATCGACGAGGCGCGCACGCCGCTCATCATATCTGGCGAGGGGGAGAAGACCACCGAGCTCTACGACCGGGTTGACCGATTCGTGGGGCGGCTGAAGGCTGAAACCGACTATGAGACCGACGAAAAGATGCGCAGCGTCACGCTGACCGAGGACGGCGTGCGCAAAGCCGAGCAGCACTTCGGCGTAGAGAACCTGTCGGATATGGAGAACACCGAGCTTAACCACCACATAAACCAGGCACTCAAGGCGCATGTGCTCATGCACCGCGACCGGGACTATGTGGTGCAGAACGACGAGGTCATCATCGTAGACGAGTTCACCGGGCGGCTCATGATCGGGCGGCGGTATTCCGACGGGCTGCATCAGGCCATCGAGGCCAAAGAGCGCGTCAATGTACGGCGTGAGAGCAGGACGCTTGCTACGATTACGTTCCAGAACTATTTCCGGATGTATAAGAAACTAGCGGGCATGACCGGCACGGCCAAGACCGAGGAGGAGGAATTCAAGGGAATATACGGGCTGGACGTCGTCGTCATACCTACCCACCGGCCTATGATCCGCAATGACTACAACGACGTCATATACCGCACGACGAATGGGAAATTCGCCGCGGTGGTCGAGGAAGTAGCGGAGCGCCACGCAAAAGGCCAACCGGTGCTGGTGGGTACCGTGTCCGTGGAGAAATCCGAGCAGCTCAGCCTTTTCCTAAAGCGCAGGGGCATCCCGCACGAGGTGCTCAACGCGAAGTACCACGAGAAGGAAGCTGAGATCGTCGCGCAGGCGGGGAAGCTGGGCGCGGTGACCATCGCGACCAATATGGCCGGACGCGGCACGGACATCATGCTAGGCGGCAACCCCGATTTTCTCGCGCGGCGGGAAATGCGGCAGCGGGGTATCGAGGAGCGGCTGATAGAGGAGGCTGTGAGCCACGCCGAAACCGAGGACGCCGAGATACTAGAGGCGCGCGCCATATATGCGGAGCTCTTTGCCAAGCATAAGAAAGTCACCGACGCGGAGCACGATCAGGTGGTGGAAGTGGGCGGTCTGCACATCATCGGTACCGAGCGCCACGAGAGCCGCCGTATCGATAACCAGCTGCGCGGCCGGTCCGGACGGCAAGGTGACCCGGGCAGCTCCCGATTCTATGTGGGTCTGGACGACGATCTCATGCGTCTCTTTGGCGGCGAGCGAGTAGATGCCATAGTCAGCCGACTGGGTATGACAGAGGATATGCCCATAGAGTACGGCATACTCTCGCGCCAGATAGAGAACGCGCAGAAAAAAGTGGAGGGGCGCAACTATGGCATACGCAAGCATGTGCTCCAGTACGACGACGTGATGAACACCCAGCGCGGCATCATATATGAGCAGCGCCGTCAGGTACTCGAGGGAAAAAACCTGCGCGATTCGATAACCGACATGACCGGAGAGCTAATAGACCGGGCGGTGGATTCCTACGCGGCGGCCGGAACCTATCCCGAGGAGTGGGACATGGACGGTCTCCTGGGTCATTTTGAGCGGCTGTTTCTGCCCAAAGGGTATCTTACGTTCACCCAGAGTGAGATGAACGAGCTCAATGCCGACAAACTTAAGGAGCGGCTCCGGCAGGCGGCCGCGGCGCTCTATGAGGCCCGGGAGAAGACGCTGACCGACGCGGGCATCGATATGCGCGAGGTCGAGCGGGTTGTGCTGCTGCGGGTGGTAGACCGTAAATGGATGGACCATATCGACGCGATGGATCAGCTCCGGCAGGGAATTGGCCTCAGAGCGTTCGGGCAGCGGGATCCGGTCGTAGAGTATAAGTTCGAGGGCTTCGATATGTTCGAGGCGATGACCCACGCGATTCAGGAGGACGCCGTGTCGATGCTCTACCATCTGAACATCGAAAAAGCGCCTCAGCGGCAGCAGGTCGCCCGGCCTGTCACAGCCGGTCGCGCAGAGTCCGAAGACAGGCCGCGCACGCCCGTTCGGGCCGATAAAAAGGTTGGCCGTAACGATCCGTGTCCCTGCGGGAGCGGGAAGAAATTTAAAAATTGCTGCGGCAGACAGTAAGCCGCCGAAAATGAGGAATCACTATGTACCAGTTGGATCAGGCGATCCTGCGTCTCCATGAAATCGATCGATTGATCGCCGAAGCCGGTGACGGGCTGAATCTGCCCGCCATGAAGAACGAGCTGGAGGAGCTGCACGCCGAGATGGCAGCTCCTGATTTCTGGAGCTCTCTGGAGAGGGCGCAGCGGGTTAATAAGAGGGTGAAGCTCCTGGAGCGCCGCATCGATCATTTCGAGAAGGTCGCCGCTCGCTCGAATAATACCCGGGAAATGATCGACCTTTTAGAGGAAGTGGACGACGCAGATCTGCTGGCGGAGTTGGAGCAGGAAATGGAAGCGCTCTACGTCGAAGCGGAGGAGATGGCGCTTGCGACGCTGCTGACCGGGCCCTACGATGCGAACAACGCGATCCTTTCTCTGCACGCCGGAGCCGGGGGCACCGAGGCGCAGGACTGGACGCAGATGCTCTACCGGATGTATATCCGCTGGTGCGAACGCCGCGGCTATACGCTCAGAGCGCTCGACTATCTCGAGGGCGACGAGGCCGGTATAAAGAGCGTTACGTTCATGGTTGAGGGTGAAAACGCCTACGGATACCTCAAGGCCGAAAAGGGCGTGCACCGCCTGGTGCGCATATCGCCGTTCGACGCCTCTGCGCGGCGGCATACATCATTCGCGTCGCTCGATGTAATGCCCGAGATCGAGGATGACGAGGAAATCAAGATTGAACCGGACGATCTGCGGATCGATACGTATCGCAGCAGCGGCGCGGGCGGACAGCACGTTAACAAGACGGACTCGGCGGTACGCATTACGCACCTTCCCACCGGGATCGTCGTGTCCTGCCAGAACGAGCGCTCCCAGATACAGAATCGCGAGACCGCGATGAAAATGCTCAAAGCCAAGCTGGCCGAGCTACGCGAGGAGGAGCGCATGGCCCGTATGGCAGGCATCAAGGGCGAAATCAAGAAAATTGAATGGGGTAGCCAGATACGCTCATATGTATTTCAGCCCTATACGATGGTCAAGGATCACCGCACCAACGCTGAGACCGGGAACGTTGACGCGGTCATGGACGGAGAGATCGACGATTTCATCACCGAATACCTGAAAAAAGCGCCACGGGAGGGCGGCGATGGCCTGGATTGACATCACGCTGCCCATAAGAGCGGGAATGGCGGTCTGGCCGGGCGATCCCCCCTGCGAGGCCGCGCCCCTGTCGCGCATAAGGGATGGCGCGGGCAGCAATGTGTCTCGCTTTACGATGAGCAGCCACTGCGGAACCCATCTGGACGCGCCCCGGCATTTTTTCGACGCGGGGGAGACGGTGGATCAGCTATCCCCGGACCTGCTGATAGGCCCGGCCTATGTGATTGATCTTGCAAATCTTAGCCGCAATATACGAGCTGACGATCTGTCGCGCCTGCCTGGCGGCGTCACGCGCCTGCTCATCCGCACCGCCAATTCGCTCTATGATGTTCCCGATCGGTTCGATCCCGGATACATCGGGCTGACCTGGGACGCCGCCGCGCTCCTTTGCGATCGGGGCGTGATGCTGGTCGGGCTGGACGCGTGGTCGGTGGCGGCGATGGGCCCCGATCTTGCCGCGGTACACCGTATGCTGCTGGGAAGGCCAGGGGCGGCGGCGCTCGAATCGATCCGGCTGCGTGACGTGCGGGAGGGCTGGTACGAGCTAGTGTGCCTTCCGCTCAGACTCGACGGGCTGGATGGGGCTCCAGCTCGAGCGCTCGTACGGGAGGCTGCCATATGAAAAATGCGCTTAACTGGACACTCGCCGTCGTATTCGGGTTGACGCTCATACCTGCGCTCATGCTCAGCGCGGCAGACGGCGTAATGTTCAGCGCCCAGCTATATCGCAGGGCTTATGAGAAGTACGACCGCCCGGCCGCGATCGGCATCGACGCCAACGACCTTATGGATGTTACCCAGCGTCTTCTGGGCTATATGAAGGGCCGGGAGCCTGACCTTATCATCGAAAAGGAGATAGGCGGCGTAGTCCAGGAAGTGTTTGGTGAGCGGGAGCGTCTGCACATGGTGGACGTACGGCGCCTGGTACTGGGCGCGATGCGTATACGTCTCCTGTGCGCTGCGGCCGCCGCGATGTGTCTTGCGGCGCTTGCCGTGCGGCTGCGCGGCAGAGCGGTTGCGTACCTCGCGCGGGGATTTCTGTGGTCGCTGGCGGTTTGGGGCGCGCTGCTTACGGCGCTTGGCGTATACATGCTCGTGGATTTCTCGGACGCATTCTGGAACTTCCATCTCCTTTTTTTCGATAACGATCTATGGTTGCTAGATCCCGCTACCGACGTCATGATAAATATGTTCCCCGAGGCCTTTTTTAACGACATGGCACTTGCGATCGTGTGGCGGGCGGTTCTGTTCATCGCGATACCGGCGATTGGAGCGGCGCTTCTCACGCGCCGGGAGAAGACGCATGACTGACTCTCCTGATTTAGGTTACCGCGCCGCGGCAAACGCCGCGCTCGCGCAGATCATGCGGCGGCGGAGCGCGGACATACTGGCCATAGAAAGCTCATGTGACGAAACATCCGCCGCGGTTGTGCGCGACGGGCGCACGATACTGTCTCTAAAGATCGCCTCGCAGATCGATATCCACGTCCGGTATGGCGGCGTCGTGCCTGAAATCGCGTCCCGTATGCACATGGAGGCCATCGACGCGCTGGTGGACGCTGCGGTGGACGAAGCCGGGACGACGCTGTGCGACGTGTCAGCTATCGCAGTCACAGTCGGTCCGGGGCTGGTGGGCGCGCTGCTGGTAGGCGTGTCCCACGCAAAGGCCATGGCCTGGGCACTGCGCAAGCCGCTTGTGGGAGTGCACCATATCGAGGGGCATATCGCCTCCAACTATATCGCGCACCCCGATCTTGTGCCTCCCTTCCTGTGCCTCATCGTATCGGGAGGCCACACGCTGCTGGCCGACGTGACCGACTACGGCCGGTACAGGGTGCTGGGCTCCACCCGGGACGACGCCGCGGGAGAGGCTTTTGATAAGGGCGCGCGCATACTGGGGCTGCCCTATCCCGGGGGTGTGCAGATAGACCGACTCGCGCGCCAGGGTGATCCTGCGGCGTTTGACTTTCCCCGGGCGAAGCTGGGGGAGGATGCGCTGGACTTTAGCTTCAGCGGCGTCAAGACGGCGCTCATGCAGTTCGTGCGCAAGCAACCCGAAGGGTTTGCGCAGGAGCACATTCACGACCTGGCCGCCTCCTACCAGCAGGCTATCGTCGACGCGCTCGTGGATAGGACCGCGGCGGCGTGCCGGGCGGGCGGACGCAGTACCGTGGTGCTGGCGGGCGGCGTAGCAGCAAACAGCAGGCTGCGCGAATGCCTGGCGAACGCTCTTCCCACGGGCACTGTGCTGCGCTATCCGCCCGTATCGCTGTGCGCCGACAACGCGGCGATGATCGCGTCGGCCGCGTGGTACCGCCTGATGGAGGGGGAGACCGCCGGGCTTGATATCAACGCGTCGCCGGGGCTTCCGTTTGCGGAGACGTGAGGCGGGGGATTGTCCGGATAAACGTTTTTATCCATATGTATTATTCTTTATAAAGAGGGAACGGCGGGGGCTTGCTCCCGCTCCGCCAATCGCATATTTCCCAGACGGAATACCCTAATCCCGCTGTCCATACAATTATAAAGAGCATGGGGGGAGGGATGGCAGATGGCGGGACGCGCGATGCGGGTTGTCGGCTGGATCGCGGCGGCTCTGGCGCTCATGAGCAGCTGCGCCCGGGCCGAGCCAGCCGCGGGCGATCGGGACGTCGCGGTGGTGATCGACGCGGGCCATGGAGGCTATGATCATGGCACATCGGGAACGAGAACCGGCGTACCCGAGGATAAGCTCAACCTGCAGGTTGCAAAAAAACTGGAGCAGGCTCTCGAGAACGCCGGTTTCACTGTCGTAATGACCCGGGAGAGCGACGACATACAGTATGACCCACACAGCGGAGTATCCAGAAAAACCCAGGACATGCGTCAACGCGCCGCCGTCATCGAGAGCGCGCAGCCGGGCGTCGTCATCAGCATTCACATGAACAAGTTCCCGGACGGGCGTTACGGCGGCCCGCAGGTATTCTACCATCAGGGCAGCGAGCAGGGAAAGCTGCTGGCGGAGGCTGTGCAGAACCAGTTCAACGCCCATATAGAGGGCAGCGACCGGGAGGCTCTGTCCAGTGGCGGTTATTACATACTGAAAGTCAGTTCGGCGCCTTCGATACTGGTCGAGTGCGGTTTTCTCTCCAACGAGCGTGATGAGAGACGGCTGCAGACCGAAACTTTCCAGCAGCAGCTGGCCGACCTCATGCTGGCGGGTCTGTTGGACTGGCTGGAAGGAAATCAGCCTGTTGCGTCGAACTAGAGGATAAATAGTAACGACAGACGGGAGGCAAGTACCAAAGATGGCTAAAAATTATCTGGCATTTGATCTGGGCGCAAGCAGCGGGCGGGCGATACTTGGCACGCTAAATGACGGGAAGCTGTCGCTCAGGGAGCTGCACCGCTTCGAAAATGTGCCCGTAAAGATAGGCGCTCATCTGTACTGGGATACGCCCGGCATATTCAACGAGCTCAAGAATGGCCTGAGGGCATACGCCAGGCTTGATGCGGGCCCGCTCTCGGGCGTGGGTATCGACACATGGGGCGTGGATTTCGGCCTGCTGGACCACAACGACGAGCTTATCGGCAACCCGATCCATTACCGGGACGATCAGACAGACGGCATGATGGAAAAGGTATTCGAGCGGATAAGCCGCCGGGAGATATATCGCACGACAGGCATCGCGTTTATGAGAATCAATACGCTCTACCAGCTTGCCGGCATGAAGGAGCGGGGATCGGTATCCCTCGCCAACGCGAGCACGCTGCTTTTCATGCCC
The DNA here is from genome assembly GCA_012515725.1 of Clostridiales bacterium. Lineage (GTDB taxonomy): Bacteria > Bacillota > Clostridia > Christensenellales > UMGS416 > JAAYXU01. Next base: position 10,444 of record JAAYXU010000262.1, read on the forward strand.
GATCTCCTCGCCTGGATGCTGACCGGAAAAAAGGGTACCGAGTACACGATCGCGTCGACGTCCCAGCTGCTGGACGTAGAAGGCCTGGCCGTGTCCGCGCCGATCCTGAAGGCACTGGGTATACCGGAGAGCCTCTTTTCGCCGATCGTACAGCCGGGAACGCTCCGGGGCCCGCTGCTACAATCCATCGCGGAGGAAACGCTGGTGGGAGACGTGCCGGTCTACGCGGTCGCCGGGCACGATACGGCTTCGGCGGTCGTCGCTGTACCCGCGGAGGGCAGCAGGCACGCGTATCTGAGCAGCGGCACCTGGTCGCTGATGGGCATAGAGAACGACGCGCCGGTCGTCAGCGACGATTCGCTTGAATGGAACTTCACAAACGAGGGCGGCGCGTTCGGCAAATACCGCATACTGCGTAACATCATGGGACTGTGGATCATTCAGGAGTGCCGCCGGGAATGGAGCAGGCAGGGCGAAAAGGTTTCCTTCGACGCGCTGACGCAGCAGGCGGCGGAAGCGCTGCCCTTTAAGGCGCTTATTAACCCCGACGACGATCGCTTTTTCGCGCCCGGAGACATGCCCGGGAAGGTGCGGGAATACTGCCGCGAAACAGGGCAAAGCGTGCCCGAAACCCGGGGCGAGATCGTCCGCTGCGTTCTCGAAAGCCTCGCGCTGCGCTACAGGTGGTGCATGGAGCGGCTGGAGCGGCTGAGCGGACAGTCGCTGGACCGGCTTCACATAGTGGGCGGCGGCATACAGAACAGGCTCCTGTGCCAGCTGTCTGCAAGCGCGATAGGCCGACCTGTCATCGCGGGCCCCATCGAGGCTACTGCGATCGGCAATATACTCATGCAGGCGGCGGCGGACGGCGAGCTTTCGGGGCTAGCCGAGATTCGCGAGACGGTGCGCCGCTCGTTCGCGCCCGAGACATACCATCCCAACGACAAGCCTGCCTGGGACGCGGCCTACGAGCGGTTTCTTGAGATAGGCGGCTGATTATGGGAGAGCTTTGTAAGGACGCATGGCGGAAAAACCCGGTCCCCCTGTACCGGCTGTCACCCGGCGGCGGGCAGTATTTCTTTGGGTACTACGATCTCTTTGCGACAGAAGGGAACACGCACCTGTGCCACAGGGTCCCGTTCATGGACAGGCTTCACAGGGCGGGTGACCGGGCGCAGCTGGGTACGCTGCCGCTCACGGGCGGAGAGTTCACGCCGTTTGATGATACGGCGGCCTGGTGCTTCCAGCAGGGAGCGATGATGCAGTTCGTGCCGGGCATTTCCGATACCGTGATGTACAATATCGAACGAAAAGACGGATACGGTGCGCGGATGCGGAATCTCGGAACCGGCGCGGTGCGCGAATACGGAAGGCCTGTTTCCGCGCTGTCGCCCGACGGAGCTTTTTTCCTGTCGGTCAACATGGCGCGGCTGTACGATTTCCGGCCGGGCTACGGATACGCGGGCATCCCCGATCCCTACGGGAGCGAGGCCGCGCCCCAAACCGACGGCGTATGGCGCGTGGATATGCGCACCGGGCGCGAAACCCTGCTCGTGACGCTGGCAGCGCTTAAAAAGCTGGCGGGCGATTACTTCGCAGCCGGGGAAAAGCTCTGTGTCAATCACATCACCGTCGCACCCGGCGGGCGGCGCTATGTGATGCTGCTGCGAAACATGGAAAAGCGCCCGTGGCGCACGCTCGTGCTGACCGCCGACTGCGGCGGGTCGGGGGAACCCTTCGTAATCCTCGACGATACGTATGCCTCCCACTACTGGTGGCAGGACGCGGATCGGCTGCTTTTCCACTGCCGGGTCGCCGGACAAAACGGAATGTACACGCTCCATGACGGTACGCGGAAGGCCGAGGCGTGGGATCCCGGCTTTTTTGCGTTCGACGGGCACATGCGTACCGCGCCCGGCGGGAAATGGCTCAGCTACGATAGCTATCCCGACGCGAAGGGCAGGCGCAGGTTGCTCGTCTACGATACCGGGAGCGGGACGGGTTTCGAGCTTGCCCGGCTCCATGGGCCCAGCCCCGATCCGACAGACATACGCTGCGATCTGCATCCCCGGTGGAGCCATGACGGCGCGTGGCTGACGTTCGACTCGATCCACGAGGGATTCAGGGGAGTCTACGCCGTGAGCGCCGCGGATCTTCCGGATGTTTGATTGTTCGTAGTGTGAACCGGGGCGGCAATAGCCGTCCCGGTTTTTCTATCGTTAAGTCTTTATTTTTCGCCCATAATTTCAGCCAGCGCCTGCGCAAGATACCGCGCGGAAAGGAGCGCCTGATCCAGCGTGTTCTCGATATGCCCCATCTCGATGAGTATCGCGCCGGTGGACAGGTGCTGGTTGTAGCGCCCGGTCTTTACGTTGACGGGCAGCGCCAGTCCGGGACAGATGTCATTTAGCGCGTCAACCAGACTCTGGGCGACGACGATGTTCCGGTTCCAGTCGGGGCGCACGGCGTATCCGTTTCCGGTGCTGCCCTCTCCTGTGCCTATGATGACCATGATTCGGGAGACCTCCTGCCCGTCGATCGTAACGGTCGAGGGATTCCACGATCGCGCGTTATAGTCGTCCCGGTGCATGTCGATCAGGATTTTCAGGCTGTCATACTTATCGAGATAGCGCTCCACAGTCGCACAGGAGCGGATGTAGGCCGTCCCCGTCGCGGGCGGCTCATGGTCGGTCGTGTCGTGGAGCGTGATGATCCCATACCTCAAGGTCAGCATATCGGCCAGCTCCTTGCCAACGCGCACGATATTGTACTGCTGATTGGTGGTGCGCACATCGGGTAGCTCCGCGTAGACCTGCTCCACAGTCTTATGATAGGATTCCTGGGTGTGCGTATGGTATATGAGTACCTGCGGACCCTGCCCGCTTATTTCAATGGAGGGAGTGACTCCCGAGGAGATGGTGGGTCTGGGGCTCACTTCCTTGTCTCCGTTCTCGCCGGTCGTGGCGGTTGCTTCCTTTATTTCGATGCGCCCGATTTCTACCACGCCCGGAATCGTATAGGCGACCACCGATATGGGATCGGAGGGATCGTATCCGATGAGCCACCGGAAAAATCCCGGCAGCGACGCACCCGGCTCTTCCTCGGCGGTCGCCCGCATCTCGATACGCCGGACGCCGCGGGAGACGGTTTCGGCCGTGGGAGAGGCCTGGCTGCGCGCGCTCGCCTCAAGGGAAAGGATATATCCGGCCCAGAGATGCGCCCAAAGACCTACCAGGAGCACAGTCATGGTACAGACTACGGCCCGGAAGCAAAAACGTCTCAGTTCCGAACGCATATAATACATCGTGCCCCTCCGCCGGAGCCGTGCCGCAGGAGGCTCCCATCTATATCTATTCACGAAAAGGGCGGGGTATGTACTTTTTTTTATTATATTAATTCGTGTTTGTTGTGTAGGATAGAGATTGCATTTCAGCCGGGTTTTCGCTGATTCCGCGTAGCTTAATAACCTATATATACCGGAAATTCTGTCCCGATCGGCCCGGGCCTTTCGCAAGCGTCCGAAATGCCTTATAATGAGCATCGGAGGCGAGCGCGATGGATCTCTTTGATATAATCGGGCCGGTCATGGTGGGGCCCTCAAGCTCCCATACGGCGGGGGCAGCGCGGATAGGGCTGGCGATACGCAGGATACTGTGCGACGAGCCTGTCAGTGCCGATATCGCGCTGTCGGGTTCGTTCGCTGCCACGGGAGCGGGCCACGGCACGGACCGGGCGCTGGCGGCCGGTCTCATGGGTATGCATCCCGACGATCTGCGCATCCGCGACAGCCTGGCGATAGCGGCGGAGAGGGGCCTTGAGCTCCATTTCTCGCAGTCGGACATACCGCGCGCTCATCCGAACTCTGTTTTTATCCGGGTGACGGGCAGGAGCGGCCGCTCGGTGAATGTGTTGGCCGCATCGGTGGGCGCCGGCCGCATTGAGGTGCGGCGGATCGACGGTCTGGACGTCAATTTCAGCTGCGAGCAGCCCACGCTGCTCATTCCTCATAAGGACGGGCCGGGATGCGTCGCGCGCGTGACCCGTATGCTGTCCGAATCAGGACTTAACATCGCGGGCATGACGGTTCATCGCAGACAGCGTGGCGGGATGGCGATCATGGTCATAGAGACCGACGAGCCCGTGCCTCCGACGCTTCTTCACGCGCTGGCCACCCAGCCCGATATACACGATCCGCGCTATATCGAGCCGCCAAAGGAGAGCATATGAATATCGATTCGTTTTCTGCGTTTGTGGCCGAGGCCCGAAAAACAGGCCGTCCGCTGTGGGAGGTGGCGCTGATCGATCAGTCCGCGGATAGCGGGCAGTCCCCAGCCGAGACGCTTGAGCGCATGACCCGCACGCTACGCGTCATGCGTGAAGCGCTGTCCCAATATGATCCCGCCGCGCGCTCCGAGAGCGGTCTGTCGGGCGGCGCGGCCGCCCGTCTGCGCGACGCTGCTGCGGTGGGTAAGTCGTTATCTGGGCCCTTCCTGTCGGACGTCATGAGCCGGGCGCTGATGATGGCCGAGATGAACGCCTGCATGGGCCGTATCGTCGCTGCGCCTACCGCCGGTTCGTGCGGCGTGCTGCCGTCGGTGATACTGTCCGCGCAAGAACGCTTGCGCTTACCCGAGGAGGCGGCTGTTCACGCCCTGCTGACGGCGGGCGGCGTGGGGGCCATCATCGCGTCGCGCGCGACGCTCTCGGGCGCGGAGGGCGGCTGTCAGGCCGAGGTGGGCAGCGCCTCAGCGATGGCTGCGGCCGCGCTTGTCGAGATGATGGGCGGCGCGCCGGAAATGAGCGCGCACGCCTGCGCGATAGCGCTCTCAAACCTGATGGGACTCATATGCGATCCGGTGGCGGGACGGGTGGAGGTGCCCTGCGTGACCCGCAACGTGATCGGCGCGGTGGGCGCGGTCGCCGCAGCCGAGTTAGCTCTTGGCGGGATCGAGTATCCCGTCCCCGCCGACGAGGTGATCGACGCGATGGGCTGGGTGGGCGCGTCGCTGCCCCCGGCCCTGCGCGAAACGGGGGAAGGGGGGCTTGCCGTGACACTCACCGGAAGAAGCATATGCGAACGGCTGGCCGCCCCGGTGCGCGGGAAGCGACGGAGCGAGCGGCCATTACGCCAATGAGGATCCGGATGGCAATCCGATACTGGTGGATCAACACAGATAGTGCAAAGAAAAGGAGAGCCGCATCGCTGCGACTCTCTGTTACTGCTGAATTCACAATGCGCCTTGGCTTTACCTGTCAGTTTCCTCCCGAGGCTGCTCGAGCGGGCTGCCTGCGGCGCGCCAGCGTCAGCGTCAGTGCGAACCCCGCGGCGGCAAGCGCCGCCATGAAAAAGAAGCCGATATTGATCGTAAAGTGATCGCTAATAATACCGCCCAGCCAGGGTCCGAGGAACATGCCCAGCCCGTAGATTGCCTGGAAAAAACCCATCGCTGTGGCCCGCCTCTCCTGCGCTACCGTACCTACAGCCAGACTCATGAGAAGCGGGAACACGAGTCCCTGGCCGCTCCCGGATATCACCTGGCTGAGCATCACCAGCCATATATTCCCCGAGAACGGCATCATCGCGCTGCCTATAAAATGCAGCGCAAAACCGCAGAGTATGAGACGGCGCTCGCCCAGACGGCTGATAAGGCCCGCTCCTGCCAACATTGCGGAAAAGAAGCTGCCCATGGACGCGAGCGTGGATACGATGCCGAGCTGCCATCCGGTCGCGTCCATCGAGCTGGATGCTACCGGGGCGAAGCTGAACACCTTACCGAAAAAAATGGCCTGCGTAAGCACCGAGAGGAGCGATACGGCGATAAGACCCGGAGTACGGGCCACTCGCACTACGTCGGGAAAGGAAAGGGGCTGTTTTTTTATTACAGGCTCATAGAGAAACAGCGAGAATATAATGCCCATGAGACCCACAGCGGATCCCGCGGCGAAGGTACCGTCCACGCCGAATCGGTCGGCCAGTGCGCCTCCCGCCATCATCGCCAGCACCTGACTGGCGGAGGAACCCGCCGATACCATCGATATCGAGCGCGAAGTTGCGCCGCTCGTAAAATAGCTGGCATACAGAACCGTTAACTGCACATAGGCGCAGGCGGATATGCCGGCCAGTACCCGGGCCAGCAGCACCCAGCCCGGCGATTTGCCAAGCAGCAGTGTCACCGCGCTGAGTGTTCCGAAAAGTATGCCGACCGTTACGAATATCCGCCTGCGGCCAAGCTTGTCCGATAATATGCCAAGCGGAAGACGCAGCAGGAGCTGCATGAGCCCGTACGCTCCGCCGATAAGTCCGACCATCTGCAGCGAGGCGTTCAGGCTCTCGGCATGCGGGGTCAGCACGGGCATACAAGTGTAAACGGCGCTCCAGTAGAGGAATGTCACGATGAAGAATGTCGGGAGCCGGAATCTGTAACGCATAAAATACCTCTCAAATATGTTGAAGGCTATAGGTTCTATTATAGCATAAATAAACGAGCGTAGCATTTGGGTAAAAAAATGGTTTTTATCCACGCTGGTACAACAATAACAATGAGTTCCGTAATCCGGGGAGGCTTTACCGCGCTTTGCGCTTGTTCCCTAAAAAAAACCGCCTTGCGGCGGGTTTATAAATAAGGAGGTAAGGAGGACCGATGAAAAAATGCCTGCACTGCTTGCCTGCAATATAGAGTATACAGGAAGCTTATGAACGTTTCGTGAATGGGATATTAATTGTTTGTTAGCAATATGCGAAAGATACTGCAGGGAATACTTTGGTTCGTCTGTGGAAATTGATACGCTGGCGGATGCTGGATGCGGTGCAGGTTTTCTCGCATTGGCAGAAACAAGCGCTATAAAACCCTTGAATTCCTGTCCGGTATTCTATATAATATCGATATTGCAGTACGGTAGTATTCGGGATTATATTCGATCAATTTGCAGAACGGAAGGATGGAAGAAGCCATGAAGTATCTTTTATTGGCGGTTTATGCCGCTATGCTCGTCGTTATTGCACTCTACACAGCCAAGCGTAACAAGACACTCAACGATTTCTTTCTGGGCGGGCGCAACATGGGGGCATGGATGAGCGCATTCGCCTACGGCACGTCCTATTTCTCGGCGGTCATATTTATCGGATACGCCGGGAAAATCGGCTGGGGATTCGGTCTGGCAGCGGTATGGATCGGCATAGGAAACGCGCTGATCGGGAGCCTGCTGGCCTGGCTGGTACTGGGCAAGCGGACAAGGGTCATTACCCATCGACTGAACGTCGCGACCATGCCCGATTTCTTCGAGAAGCGGTTTAATAGCCGTGGACTCAAGATTCTTTCGGCTATAATCATATTCCTGTTTCTGGTCCCCTATTCGGCATCGGTATACCAGGGGCTCAGTTATCTGTTTGAGGAAGTCTTTAATATCCCGTTCCTGTACTGCATACTGGGCATGGCGATACTGACGGGCGTGTATCTGGTGATTGGCGGTTACCTGGCCACCGCGATATCGGACTTCGTGCAGGGTACCATCATGCTCATAGGCATCGTAATGGTCATTTTCTTCGTGGTGCGCAGCCCCGAGGTCGGAGGTCTCTCGGAGGGACTCAGTCGTCTTGCACAGATAGACGGGAAACTGGTTTCGGCATCAGGCCCGCCCGGATGGGCGCAGCTCCTGTCGCTCGTTTTCCTTACCAGCCTTGGCAGCTGGGGTCTGCCGCAGATGCTTCACAAGTTCTACGCGATCCGCGACGAGCAGGCTATCCGCCGCGGCACGGTGATATCGACGCTGTTTGCTATAGCCGTAGCGGGCGGCGCGTACTTTATCGGCGTATTCGGACGGCTTTTCCTCAGCGGCGTTCCTGTGGACCCGGCGACCGGAGCGGCCAACTTCGACATGATCATGCCACAGGTACTAGCGACAGCACTCAACAATGTCGACGCGCTCATAGGCATCGTCGTGGTGCTGGTGCTGTCGGCAAGCATGTCGACGCTGTCTTCACTGGTACTTGTTTCAAGCTCGGCCATCAGCATGGATCTTGTTAGCGGCATCATGATGCCCGGGATGGGCGAGAAGAAGGTCCATGCGCTCATGCGTATACTGTGCGGGGTGTTTGTCGTGCTGTCTGTCATGCTGGCAGTCTTCAAGCTTAGCACCATCGTCACGCTCATGTCACTTTCATGGGGTACGATATCGGGCGCGTTCCTTGGGCCCTTCGTGTGGGGCCTGTACATGAAGCGAGCGACCCGCGCCGGCGCGTGGGCAGGCATGCTGGCGGGACTGGGAACATCGATAGCGCTCAATCTCTTTGCCCCGGAGATGGGCGCTCCCATGGCGGGATGCTTCGCGATGGCGGCTTCGCTGGTCGTAACACCGCTCGTAAGCCTTGTGACAAAGCCACTTCCGGCCATAACCGTAAAGCCTGTACTCGAGAAAGTGTCCTGACAGGAAGGAAGCGAATGCGAATGGAGCGGCCCGCGCGGCCGCTCTTTTTATTTGGCAGGACTTTCTCAAACTGATTTTAAATATTTGGGTGCGTGTTAAGCAAAGAACCCGGAACAATCGTTTTAGCTCTGTCATATTCTGCTTAGGCCGCGAAGAGTATTCAAATTTGCTGCCAACTCCTGTTCGCAGGATACCAGCCCATATATGTCCGCGTATATCGAATGGGGCCGAGGAAATACTAGAAACGCGACGAGAGGTGAAATGATGGCTAGGATCGCAAAGATGGCTGGCATAGTTATATTGTGCATGTTTGCGATGGCGGGCATACTGCCCTCCTGTCCTTATTTGCGCCTTTCACAGCCTGTCCGGGTGATGGGCCGGGACGGACGCGTATGCAGCGTCGTCCAGGCCCGCTGTCAGGGAGCGCTGTCCGACGCCGCGATGGACCTGTGGCTCCGACGCGCGTTCGACACGTATCGCGCTCCCATTACCTATGAATGGGATGACGGACGGCTGCGGGTCGCCTCGGGACTGTCGCGCGACTCTAGCGCTCCGCTCCCGGGCGCTGCGTTTAATGTGCAGGGGATGATTCGATATGATAGTTGGCTGGACGCGACCGTCCTCACGCTGGGAAATCCGTCGCTTCCCACCGAAGGATGGTAATATGAAGGACATGATGATCGTGGAGGGCGGCGTGGCGCTTAAAGGCGCCGTGAATATCTCTCCGTCCAAGAACAGCGTGCTGCCGCTCATGGCGGCAACGCTGCTCACCCAGGAGAGCGTTACGTTGCATCCGGTACCTGACTTATCGGATGTCCGGAAAATGGTAATGCTGCTGGAGAGCACCGGTCAGCGTATACGCTGGGATAAGGATACGCTGACCCTCACGTGCGGCGACCACTGCCGTCCCGAGACCGATCAGGCGTCAACCCGGGCGATGCGCGCGTCCTTTCTGGTACTGGGGCCGTTGGCGGCGCGATTCGGGCGGGCCAGCGTATCGTTTCCGGGAGGCTGCGAGATAGGAGAGCGCCCGGTGGACCTGCACCTCAAGGGCCTGATGGCGCTGGGAGCAAAGATAGAGTGCCGCCATGGACTCATCGAAGCCAGATGCGAGA